>JBCCQK010000021.1:0-34263 GCA_039024375.1 Bacteroidota bacterium | reverse complement strand
GTCATTTTTGATGAGGCTATTTTTTCATTCTACAAGGTAAAAATTCTCTGCATAGCATCGCTACGGAGATAATTTTTAACGAAGTAGAATTGAAAAAGAGTCCATCATAAAATGTGTCGATTATTTGTGGTTAGGTACTTACTACGCTCTCAGTGCAAATATCCCTAGTTAATACGCTAGTTTTCTTAGGGTCGTTGGCTTATTTCAGTAGGGTCTAGGGATTATTATTTTACGCATTAGGAACGATGTACAAGTAGATTTACAAATTCAAAAAAAAATTACCCCATGACGGGAAGTCATAGGGTAATTTTGTTCTCGTATTAAATACTGCTAGGAATATCAGCGCCCCTTGACAAACTTCGTCGTCAATTGGTCCGTTCCTTGTGTCAACTGCAAATGATATACTCCTTCGGTAAAATCCTGAACGTCAATATGGACTTCCGCTTCGTTGGCCAGAGTTTGTTGGTAGACTCGACGACCTAGTAAGTCGTAAATACGCAAAGTCGTTGGTGTCAAAAGCGAATTATTTGTTCTTTCAAAATGGTAAAATAGCGTTAACTCGTCTGTAACTGGATTAGGAAAAAGATGTAATTGCTTTCCTTCTACATATAAATTCCCATAAAAAGGATTTGCCAAGCGAGCACCCAAATTCTCCGCTCCCTTGGTGTCGATTAAACCATTTTCCAAGGGTGAATCCTCCGTCGTAAAAGTACCCGCAGTATATTCCGTCCAAGCATTTTCTTGACAATAGTATCGGAGTCGATATTCATAAGTTGTATTGGGGAGCAACGCAGCAATTCGAGCCTCACTACTATCGTTGGCAATCGTCTGCCACGGTAATCCCGGAATCCGAATTTCCACGGTTTGCAGTAGCGCATTTTCCAGATAGGGCCAATCAAAAAGAACGGTGTTCTGCGCCGCTTCGTCCAAAGTAACCGATAAATCATCAATTGGCGGACAAGACCGCAACGTAAAACAGGGAACATTCGGAATGTAATAGTCCGTCAACGCAAACTCGCAATCGTCCGCCGAAAAAGAAGCGTACAATTCGTAGGTATCCGCTCCTTCGGGAATCGTTACATTTTCAAAAACGTAGGTATTTGGCGAGTTAATGCGGCTGACTCGTACCGCATCATCGAACACCGTCTGAAAATTCGCTTCACTGGTAAAAGTGGCTACCGCATCCAAATTTAGAAATCCGCCGTTGGGTGGATTTTTAAAACTAACCGTGATGTCCGCCATAAAAATATCGTCCGTTGGATTGACCGAACCGAAGTCTTGACAGCGCTGAAAATTACCTAAACTGATGTCCGTAATGCGGCAAACATCGGAACAGAAACCTGGATTAGGTAGATTGACTTCGATTTCGCAGGTCGTATCGTCCGTGGTCGTAATCATAAAGGAGAACATATCACCGAGTGCCGAACCAGCGGGCGCACGGAAAGACGAAAGCGTATTGAAAACGCCCTTGCTAGGGACAATGCCTCCGCTCAAATCGTAGGTTTTATCTTTTTCGCCAATGACGGTCATATCAAAAATGAGGTAATCGTCGTCGGGGTCACCTGTGCCGTTATCGTTACATTCGATAAATTTGATGGGCGGGACGCCGATACAAGCATCCCCTTCGTTGGGTTGGTAGTCAATACGCAACGGCGGCGACCAGCGGCCTTTCATTTTGGGCGTCGTTCGGGGATTGGCGATGCCTAAATTGATGGTCTTATCCAAGTTTAACTTTTGAATAAAACCCTGCAATTTGCCGTTGGCATTTTGTAGATTTTGCAGAATAATTAGGGTCTTTTCCGCATCCGTTTGGATAATTTGCACCTTTACCGTATTCGCCGAATCGTTATTTATCCAAGTGACCAATTTGTAAATCCCTGAGTCTTTCATAATCAATTCGCAGTAGTTATCCACTTCTCTGGTCGCAATGATAACGGGCAAATCATTCAGTTCTACACAGCCTTCGGGCGCCATGCCCGCATTGAATACGCTCATCCCACAACCTTCGTTGCCGATGTACTCCGCTCGAATACTAATCGGCTGTCCGTTGGCTTTGAACCGTCGATTTTTGACCACAAAAATACTTTGCCGAGAACCGTTATCGAAGTTAATTCGTTCGGGAAACTCGCTTTCGTTGATGTCGCCAACAATATTAATGGCACCGAGCGTTGGTGGGTCCGTGAAAGTGATTCTTACGTCGGCCGTAAAGATGTCCTTTTCTTCGTTGGCGGGGTCGCAGGCACTAATATTAATCACTTCTAAACCAATAATCTTCGGCGCTTCGCAATCGCAATCGCCTGCCAACAGTTGACTTGGATTATAATTGTCGGGACAACTATCCTCGCAATCTACTTTTCCATCACCGTCTTTATCAATGTCCGCCACGCCACAGCCTAAACAACCAGGCTTTATTTTATTGGGGTCATTGGGGCAACCGTCGATACAATCGGGTGTTCCGTCACTATCACTATCCGTCTCTTGCTGGTCGCAGCCACATTCACCTGGACTCGTTTTGAAAAAATTGAACGGGCAGCCGTCTGCACAATCGGGCGTCCCGTCGTCGTCGCTATCCGTATCGGGCGTACCACAGCCACAAACGCCAGGTCTGGTTTTGTTCGGGTCATTGGGACAATCATCCGAAGAAGTAAAAAAGGAAATTGTTGCAGAACCTCCCGATGCAGTACCCGCTCCACTGCCTCCGGGAGCAACCGACGCGCTCAGCGCACCACTATTAAAAGAACCGCCACCGCCGCCGCCAGAATTGCCACCGCTATATCCGCCGCCACCACCGCCAGTGTATCTTCCACCACCGCCGCCGCCGCCAAATCCGCCACCACCATCTCCACTATTACCGGGAAACGTGTACTTGGCTCCACCACTTGATAGTCCATTAGGATTGATTTTGCCACCACCAAAGGCAGCTGTAGCTGCAACTGAAAATGGACTAATGGAACCAGTTCCATTTTCCCCATTAGAATTGAAACTACCACCACCCGCACCACCTTGACCAAAGGCAGAGGCATCATGCGTACCCGGTGCTCCACTACTAGTGAATCCACCACCGCCACTACCGACCGTTCCTCCTACATCGCTACCTGCACCACCACCCGCACCAGCGACTAGAACAACCGTACCGTTTAATACAATTCCAGAGCCACCACCGCCGCCGCCAGCACCAGTGGCACCGCTGCTACTACCTCCTGCGGAACCAACAATAATTTTTACGTTATCTCCCGGTGAGACGGAGAAAGTGGCACTGACTTTAGCTCCTTCTCCTCCCTCAACCAAATTAAAATTGCCACCATCGCCTCCTTTGATACTTACTCCCATTTCGGTAACCCCCGAAGGCACTGTAAGCGTATGAAAACCGGGGCCAAAAGTCTGAGCTTGTAGAGCAGAAAGAACGAATAAATGAATCAGGAAAAAGAGTAAAAATCGATAGCTTTGGTAAGGATTTCTCATCAAAAATAGTTTTTTGCAAAAGTAAAATCGTTAAAAAAACGGTTATATAAGCACTGACATTCGACAATTAAGTAGGTGCTCTTGAGTAATAATAGATAGCATAGGTCAAAAGATAGACCTACGCCTAACCAAGAAACCTACTAATTACGTAGCAAAAGTGTCTGGTAATTAGCGACTTGAATGTAAAATTTAATTTTTCTTGAGAGAGTGGAAAATCGTATTTCGGGAAGACTTATACATTATAAGTATAGCCAAATATAAGCATTTTTTTGACGCAAAGCACGACTAAAGTTGATAGAAAATGAAACGGCTAAAGAATCAGCGAACGAAAAAGTCTTAGAAGTGACTCGGGACGGACAAGTTAGAGCTGATGATAATCGCCTTCGAAAGTCTTTATAAAAATAATATATAAGTAAAGTTTTTCAATTAATTGATTTGTAGTACCTTTAGGATTGATGGCCAATAATGTTATTTGGAATCAACTCTCAAATAAAACATTTGTAAGTGCTCAATGCAGGTCGGGAGACCTGTGGATATTCGTATCAAGTCTGGAGACTTGATACATCGAACACCGATTGAGAATTTACAAACGTTTGTATCAACTATCTGTCTGTCAACGCTTTGAATGGTCTGACTTCTGACAGTCCATACGGACAGTCTCAAATCTGACTTCTCGATTACTTATTCCTGAAATTATCCCATAACTCATGCAGTGGCTGCTTAAATTTCTATTCCTCCTTTTGCTCAGTCTGTTTTTTATGAGTCAGACCAATGGACAAGAAACGCTTTTACAAGAAGAAATTGACGGTTTAAAGGCTCAACTGGCCGAGAATCCCGTCGATTCCGACAAGGTTAGGATGTACTACACCTTGGGGCGTACTTTTTCTTACATGGGTGGGGCTTACGATAGTGCGATGCACTACTGTCAACTGGCCTACGATTTGGCCGTCGAAATGGAGAGTCCTATTTTCCAAGCAAGAGCACTCTATTATTTGGGAGAACAAAACGTAGAAGTATATGATGAAAAGGCGTTAACCTATTTCAAAAAAGCGGAAGAAATTGGGGGCAACTTGGGGAACAAACCACTCTTGGGAGCCATTGCGAGTGGTCGTGCGGGTTCGTACATGAATATGGGCAATTACGACGAAGCGAGAACTAATTTTATCAAAACGCTGGAACTTGCCGAAGAAGCGGGCGGTCCCTATTATAATATGGCACTAGCAATAGCCTACAACAATATCGGCCGAACTTACAATTATCAAGGTAAATTTGACAAAGCCATTGAGCAGTTCTTTAAAGCTAAAGAAAACTACGAAATCGCCGAAGACATTGAAGGTTTAGCGGACTTATACCTCAACATTTCGGGTAGCTACTTTAAATCCAAAAATATTGACAATGGTTTTGAATGGTTGGAAAAAGCCTTAGACCTATATTTAGAAATTGGTAACCAGCCGAATACGTTCTATTGCTATTCTACTTACGCCAGTCAATATACGGAACAAAGAGCATACGACGCGGCCAAACCATACGTGGATAGCTGTTTTAGTTTGGCAAAAGTTTTGGATACGGACGGTCGAAATTTTTATAAAGGTCTTAGCCATCACGAGTACGGAAAATTGCTGAAAGCCCAAGGGGAAAATGACCAAGCCATCCAAGAATTCAACGATGCTTTAAATATTTACACTAAAAATAACGAGGTGGGAGAAAGACGAGAACTCATCGGACAACTTGCCGAGGTCTTGGTCGCCAAAGCCGAAGAAAATACGACGGGGCTACGCAGTTCGGAGATGGCCAACTTGTCGGATATGGAAGAAATCATTTTACAAAACTTACAAGATTCGGAATTAAGCGGTGACTACGAGGGGATTGTGTCCAATAGCAATGCGTTAATTGGCATTTACAAAGTAGGAGGTGATTTTGAAAAAGCCTTTGCTTATCAGTCCAAATTAATTGATTATAAAGACCAGTTACTTACTAAACAAGCACAAGATACACGGTCGAAATACGAGGCTACTTTGAATACACAGGAAAAGGAAAACGAGATTTTTCGTCTGCAAAAAGAAGAGGAAGTGCAACGGCATCGCAATACTTTCTTGATGGGCGGAACGGTGCT
Organism: Bacteroidota bacterium; assembly: GCA_039024375.1. Lineage (GTDB taxonomy): Bacteria > Bacteroidota > Bacteroidia > Chitinophagales > Saprospiraceae > JAFMDF01. The sequence goes on along the minus strand of JBCCQK010000021.1, from coordinate 28,688 downwards.
ACTACTCCTTTTGGCAGGCTTACTGTTCAATCGAAATCGGTTAAAGGAAAAGTCAAATCAACTTATTTCCGCCGAGAAGCAACGGTCGGATGAACTTTTGTTGAATATCCTTCCCGCTTCCGTGGCCGACGAACTAAAAGAGACGGGCAAGTCAAAAGTCCAGTATTTCGAATCGGTGTCTATCCTATTCGTTGATTTGGTGGGTTTCACGGAAATTAGTGCCAAAAATCCACCCGAAAAGGTTGTGGAAGCACTCGACCAGTGTTTCAAAGCCTTAGATGATATTGCCGAAAAATATAATGTTGAAAAAATTAAGACAATTGGAGACGCCTACATGTGTGCTTCGGGGCTACCGATTCCGAATGAGGAACACGCCCAAAATATCGTCAAAGCGGCTTTAGAGATTCAGACCTATATTAGCAAAAACAAAGAACGCGATAACCCTTTCTATTTATCCAGAATTGGGATTCATTCGGGGCCTATTATTGCGGGCGTCGTGGGAAAGCGCAAATTTGCTTACGACATTTGGGGCGATAGTGTCAACACCGCCTCTCGCTTGGAAACTAACTGCGAACCGGGGCGGGTTAATATCTCTAGAGCGACCTACGAATTGGTGAAAGACGATTTTAAATGTGAGGCAAGAGGGAAAATTGCCGCCAAAGGGAAAGGAGAGATTGAAATGTTTTACGTTGAGAAGTCCGTGGAAGCACACTCGATTGCAATTTAGGTGTTGGTCATTGGCGTGTACGAAGCCTTGGAAATGCTCAGTTTTTAACGCTGAAAAACGCCTGCCTCTGTCAGCGTCAGAGAGAAAACTTCATACAGCCCAACTTTCCTATTAGACATTCAATTTGAACACGCCGAAGAAGAAAAACATAACAAAAAACATAGTTGAAACAGCGTCCCTCAGCGTCAAAAACAACACCTCGTCTAGCCACTATTTCCTCCACCAACTTTTTTCTATCTTATACAAAACACATACCTCCAAATCGGGCGAATGGACCAGCGCAGGATGCTTAAATTCGTACTGAAATCGCATCCCAATTTTTTGCATCACTTTAATGGAAGGTACATTTGCGACGGACGCTACTGAATATACTTCTTTTAAATTTAATGCTCCGAAGGCGTAATTTAGACAAGCGGTAGCTCCTTCCGTTGCCAACCCCCTTCCCCAAACGGAAGGGGTCAACCGCCAGCCAATATCTATACAGGGCGTGAAGGGCGCTGGGTAATCTTGAAACATCAAACCAATAAACCCAATAAACTCACCCGTCCACAAATCGTCCGCCGCAAAGTAGCAATACTTCGTTTTTTCGTATTGTCGTTGCATTCTTTCTATCAAAGTAGCAGTTCTTTCTCGACCGTAAGTCGATGGAAAATAGCGCATTACATCGGGGTTTTGATTCATCACGGTAAAAGATTGTAAGTCGGCGGTTGACCAATTTCTTAAACCCAATCGCTCCGTTTTTATGGTGTAAATCATTTGTTTTTTACCACGAAAATATAGATTTTTACGAAAAACTGGTGATGAATAAATCCGAAAAAGAAGAAACGGTAAAACTGCAAAAAAGCTTGAAAACATACCAAGTACTCGTGTGGATATTGGGTGGTTGTGGAGTTTTACTGTCTCTATTTGCAATCAACGACTACTTCAATGGCCGAGAAATGGAAATAACTACTATCGGTATGGCGGTCTGTTCCTTTGGTGGACTAGCATCGGTAATACCTCAATACGAAGCTATTAAAAAGGCTTTAAAAAATCGCGGACTTTGAGTTTCTCCATTCAACCGTTCGGCGACCGTGCACTGCTCGTCAATTTTGAACAACGTATTGATAAGGCGATTAATACCAAAGTTATTGCACTAAAAGTGGCCATCGAACAAGCCGACCTTCTTGGAGTAACCTTTCTTATTCCCGCATATTGCTCTTTAACGATTGGGTTTGAACCTAAAAAAATAGCAGCCGATATACTTACCGTCGCTATTCGGGAAATCTACGAAGAAGCAAACATATCACCTACGCAGGGGGAGCCAAAACCACGACATTTACGTATTCCCGTTTGCTACGACCCCTCTTTTGGTTTGGATTTAGCCGAATTGAGTAGTCAAATCAACCTATCTGTTGAAGAAATTATTCAGCTACACACCGAGCAAGTATTTAAGGTATATATGCTCGGATTTATGCCCGGTTTTGTGTTTATGGGGAAACTATCCGAAAAGCTACAATGCGCTCGAAAAGCGACGCCGAGATTGCGGATTCCCCCCCGTTCGGTAGGTATAGCGGGTTTACAAACGGGCATTTATCCAACCGAATCACCCGGAGGCTGGCAAATAATCGGTCGGACGCCCTACCCTATTTTTTCACCAACTAACCAACATCCTTTTCTATTTCAGGCGGGAGATACTGTGCAGTTTTATTCTATTTCAAAAATTGATTACGAAGCGGAAGTCTTAAAACACAACCCTCCGCCGTCTCCAGTACCCTCAGAAAAATCGTCCAATGCTACCCGGTTCCTTTTTTTAAAAACGGGCTTACAAACCCTCGTTCAAGACCGTGGCCGATTTGGCTATCAAGCCTTTGGCGTTCCCGTTAGCGGCGCAATGGATAGAAAAAATGCGGAATTGGCCAACCAATTAGTAGGCAACTCCGACGACACCCCCGTCCTAGAAATGACGCTTCTAGGGCCAACCATCGAAATAACGGGAACTTGCCAAATTGCCATTACGGGGGCCGATTTTGCGCCGAAATTTAATAATCAACCCTTACCACGCTACAAAACCATTTCCATCAAAAACGGTGGAATACTCCGATTTGGCGGCGCAAAATCGGGTTGCCGAGCTTATTTGGCAATTCGTGGGCAATGGGAAATTCCCCAATGGCTAGATAGTTACAGTGCCCTACCCTACAACGGAACAATCGCAACGCCTCACAGCTATCTACAAAAAGGAAGTCAACTCTTTATCAAATCCAAAGAGCGAATGACGACCAAAAGTCTTCCCATCAATCGACAACCTTCTTTTCCAACTTTCCAAGAAATTAAGGTGCTACTCGGCCCAGAACTAGAGATTTTTTCCAAAAAAACCATCGCTTATTTCTTTAGTCAAACGTTTACAATTAGTGCGGACGCCAATCGGATGGGATACCGCTTAGAAGAGCGGTTAATGGATTATACGCCCCAGAAAAATATTATTTCAACGGGCGTTGTTCCAGGGACGATTCAAATAACTAATTCGGGGCAACCCGTTGTTTTGATGGCAGATGCGCAAACGGTCGGCGGTTATCCACGCATTGCTAACGTTTTATCCTCAGAAATGAGTAAGTTGGCCCAATTGAAGCCTAGCGATAAGGTTCGATTTGTGCTAATAGTAGATGAAAAGATTTAATCTTTAGTTCACATTTAAAACAGCATCATTCATCAGCTATCAACCATCATTCATAAGTTATGCCTAACTTTACGGCAAAAAACAGCGAATGGAGAAACTGTCTAAACAGACAATCAATATTATTAGAACCACGCAACGGAACAATATCGACTTGACCCAATTGGCCGACAACAAGGCGAATGTCCTGCTGAGTTTGAATGCGATTATGATTACCTTCTTGTTGCCGATGATTCTATCAAACCTCGAAGCTATTATTGCGGGCTACTTGTACATCCCGCTTATTATACTATCCATCACTTGTTTCACAACGATTTATATTTCTGCCGTCGTTCTGAAACCTTCCCGTCTCGACGAATACCGCGCAAGTCCGTCCGACGACCCCGATGCGCAATTTAGCCCTTTCTTTTTTGGTAATTTTTACAAAATGGAGCCCGACGAGTTTTTCGAATACATGAAAGATTCTGTCTCCAAATCGGAGTTAGTACGGGACCATTTATCCCAAGACTTGTACTATATCGGTAGGCGATTGGGCTATAAAATGGACCGTATTCGACTGGCGTTTAATTTATTTATTGCAGGGTTATTTTTAACGCTTTTGTCCACGGCGATTGTGATTGTTTTTCTTTAGGTTTCAACAACTAATAAAAAAGGCAGAAACAGCCCCAAGTAATTCCTTCCCAGATAGGATGCAGACAAAGATTTATCTGTTGGCTGAACAAATGCTTCAATTGCTGCAATTATAAGCAATTGCGATAATCTACCTAAATGGTAGTGTACAGACTTTTATTCTCACTTATTTCCCAATTAATCTACTCCTCCTGCAACTTACCCTAAACGTTCCTGTCCTTCCACACATAGAACAAATTCCCAATTAAAACGCTACGGTAAAACCGAGCATTAAGAATCTGTCTAACTAACACCCGTCTATCCGATTGAAAAAATAGTCGGATAACACACTTTTAAGAAATCACTCGATGAAAAAGACCCTACTTTGCATTGCCGCACTGTTATGCCTGCTTCCTGTCTCCTACGCTCAACGGCTAGACCTCAGTAAGAAACAAACCAAAGCCGTTCGAACCGAAAAAGCGCCAAAAATTGACGGCGAACTCTCCGAGATAGAATGGCAAACCGCCCCTAATGCTTCCGAACTCATTCAATTACAACCCGTTGCGGGCGCCAAACCTTCTCAACGCACCGAGGTCAAAATTATGTACGACAACGCCGCTTTGTACGTAGGCGCTATGATGTACGACAGTAGCCCCGACAGTATTTTGCAGCAAATCACCCAACGGGACGAAATTGGCAACAGCGATTGGTTTGGCATTTTTCTGGACCCTTATAAAGGCGGTATCAACGGCGTCAGCTTCATTGTCACCGCTTCGGGCGTACAATTTGACGCTAAATATTCCGTATTCGGAGAGGACGAAAACTGGGACGCCGTTTGGAAAAGTTCTGTCCAGAAAAACGCCGAAGGTTGGGTCGTGGAAATGCGGATTCCCTACGGCGCTATCCGTTTTCCGAATCAGAAAGAACAGGTATGGGGCATCAATTTTGGTCGCCTCATCCAACGCCATCAAGAGAAAAGTTTTTGGAGCAAAATCGACCCTAACCAAAATGGATTTCTGAATCAGTTTGGTCAAATTTCTAATATTTCCAATATCAAATCGCCCTTTCGACTTTCCGCTACCCCTTTTGTAGCCGTTTACGGCGAAAATCACCGAGACCAATCGGCAAGTCCGACAACTTCGTGGGGACGTTCCTTTAATGCGGGCATGGATGTGAAGTACGGTATCAACGACGCTTTTACGCTGGACATGACGCTGATTCCCGATTTTGGACAGGCGAGGTCAGATAATCAAGTGCTGAACTTATCGCCTTTCGAGGTGCGGTTCGACGAAAATCGACAGTTTTTTACCGAGGGATTGGAACTTTTCAACAAAGGTGGCCTATTTTATTCCCGTCGAGTCGGTGGTCAACCCTTAAAATACGGGGAAGTGGAAGGACAATTGGGGGAAACGGAAGAAATTATCAATAACCCCAGCCAAACGCAATTACTCAACGCTTCTAAGGTATCGGGTCGGACAACCAAAGGTTTAGGAATTGGCGTCTTTAATGCCATTGCAGCACAAACAAACGCCACCATCCGCAATACGGAAACGGGTGAAGAACGTACTTTCGAAACGAGTCCGTTGACCAATTATAACGTTACCGTTTTTGACCAAAACTTAAAAAATAATTCCTACGCTACGCTTATCAATACCAATGTAACCCGTTTCGGCGACGACTACGAAGCGAATGTTACGGGTGGCGAGTTTGAATTAAGAAACAAAGCCAATTCGTACAGCATTGAAGGACGGGGTGCATTAAGCCAAAAATATTTTACCGATGCGAAGACGGAGTTGGGCCACCAAATGTCTTTGGGACTTCGAAAAACCAATGGTAAGCTAGTAGCGGGTGTTTTTTACAACGAGGAAAGCAACGACTACGACCCCAACGATTTGGGCTTTTTGAATAATAATAACGAGCGGTCGTTTGAAGGATTTGTGGAATACAATGAAACCAAACCGTTTGGCATCTTTAACTCTGGTGGCATAGGACTCTATTCTGAATACAGCCGATTGTACAATCCAAATGTTTTCACCGACTACGGTATCAATCTTTGGGCCTACGGACAAACCAAAAGCCTCTGGCGATTTAGTATGTTCACTTACCACGAACCAGTAGTAACTTACGATTATTTCGAAGCCCGAACGGTAGGGCGATTCTACCGCTTTCCGACGAGTAATATGGTAGGCTGGAACGTTTGGTCGGACCGCCGCAAGCCATTTGCTTTTGGGTTTTACGGCAACTATCGAAAATTCAACGAAGACGGTCGAGACCGCATTTTCTTTGGTTTCGAACCTCGATTCCTCGTCAACGACCAACTGAACTTTAGCTGGGAATTGACGAATACGATTCAGCACAATGACGTCGGCTACGTCAACAAAATCGGTGATAACCAAGAAGACATCATTTTTGGCGTTCGAGACCGCAAAACGTTAGAGAATGTCTTTAATGCCAATTATAATTTCAACCCGAACATGGCGCTTTCCTTCCGAATGCGGCATTACTGGGCAAGAGTCAGCTACGAAGCAGACAATTTTTATCTGTTAAAAGAAGATGGTACACTAGGCCATTCCGATTACACCGATAACCACGATAATAACTTCAATGCCTTCACGATTGATATGGTCTATCGCTGGCGCTTTGCCCCCGGTAGTGATATTTTTATCGTTTGGAAGAATAGCATTTTCAACAGCGAAGAACTCGCTGATATTGGTTTTGCGGACAATATTCGAGGGGTTTGGAATGCTCCGCAGTTGAATAGTCTATCTATTAAGGTGATTTACTACCTAGATTACGATTTGTTGACTTCTCGATAAACGCTAAGGAAATAGGTTCTATTTTTATCAAACTAATCCACCAACTTCCCAACGAAGGTGAAATATTCCCAAAGTCCTCCGTAGGCTTTATCAACCGAATCGTAAAGGGGTTCGAAATTATCTCGCAAGAAAGGAAGAATATGGCCTTCCATTCGAACGTGGTGAGACTGCATGTGCTTGCGAAACCAAGTGAAGGGACTATGATGGAAATCGACGACCGCAATGTATCCAATAGCGGTCAAGTCTTTTTTAGCTTGTAAAATTAAGTCCATCCAATGAGGATTAATCATCGTCAGTGCATACGAAAATAGGATAATTTGGGGTCTATTTTTTAGCTCTCGCTGCGTGGCATCTGTATAGGGGATATTCAGCAATTGGACGGACAATTTTTGCTTGGCCATCTTTTTGTTCGTCAGCTCAATCATTTTCTTGGAGACATCCACTCCCATTAAACGAGCGTTGGGATAAGTCTGGGCAATATTACGAAGATTGTATCCCGTCCCACAGCCTACTTCCAACAATGAAAAATTATCTTTCGAGGTGTAGGGAAACTGTTGTAAAATAGCCTTTCGGCCAAACAAAAAACTCCAACGCGTAGCATCGTAAATTTTAGACTGAAAAGCGTAATATTTTTGAATCCTACGCTCTTGTTCAAATGCCCTTTTGGCCAACTCTTTATGCTTGGGGGCTAAGTAGCGACTGTTTTTACTTTTGTAACGATAGTCCGTAGGATTAGTAGAATTAATGGTCATTTTTGATATGGATTAAGCGTATGTTTGAATCCCCAACTGTTTTGAAATTAATGATTTGTAACTATTTCCAATATTTTTGATGGTCTGACCCGCCCGACTGCCGCTAGGCGGGCTGGTTATCAGATGGTTTGATGATTTTTACATAACGTTGACCATCAAACCATTAGACTGGTTTCAAAAAATAATTACGAATCTTACAAATTCGCGCAAACTTATTTTTAAACATACTCTGAGGTACATGTTCAGAATAGTAAAGTGTTTCATTGGACGATACCCAAATAAGTACTAGCATAGGTCCCCACTCGGTCTTCCTGATGAATCGCTAAGATTTCTTCTCGCTGAAAATGAACTTTTTCCTTCACAAAATCGGGAAAAAAGTCAATTTCTTCCGCCGCCGACCGCAGCAAAATTTTGGTGCCCTTTTTGCTATTTTGCAAAATCAGCCGCCATTCATTTTCTAATTCTTGGACATCGTGAGTAGCTAGCCAATCTTGATGGTCAAGCAATACAAAATGAGAGTACTGCCCTGGATTATGGGTAAGAAACTGGCTAATGGAAGTTGTCCTTATTTTTACTTTATCCACTTGCTTTTTTAGGATTTCAAAAGAGGTAGCTTTCAGATACGCTGGACAACAGTCTTTAGTGTATTGCCCATTGAGGTAAACTTTCCAAAAATAGTTATCTCTAACGGGTAGTTTTGTAAATACATTTTTCAAACATTCCCCAACATAGCCCATCACTCCCGTCTCGTATTTATCTACGAATAGCGCCTGTTGGCTTTGCGGCATTCCCGCCATGGACATGATTAGATGGCGATTGAGTAACCATTCTACGAAAGGGGTAAACAGTCGAGATTCCAAAGCGGTATATTGAACTCTTTGCTGGTCGATGGAAGTAGCAGCCATCAATGCTTGGACTTGTTGATGCAAACGCCCACTGGTTTTAAAATATCCTTTGGTCAACCAGGCCAACCACCCCGAAGTACCGTGAAAATAAAATGATTTTCGCCACCCCTTCTTGGAGAAGTAGTATATTTTTTTGTCCCAAAACAATTGGGCTTCCACCGACAAGACGGGGCGCAGTTTTGTCTCATATATATACTTGGCGATTGCTGAGCGCCCCAGTCCGAAAAATTGAAATAAAGTGTCAAAATCGGCTTTACGAAATAGGGCTAATTTCAACTCCAATAGGGCATTTTGCCGTTCGTTGATGTCAATGCAGTATATTTTTCTAGGTTGGTCCAATAAGTAGCCTAGCGCATTACATCCCGCACTCGTAATCATTACGATTTCACTATTTTCGTCAATATCCATCAATTTTCGGTCGCACCGAGGGTCTTCCCAACAAGTATTATACACTAAATTTTTACTGTGCACTTGGTGAAACAACCACCTTTTAAATCGCTTGAGTGTAGTCATACTTTTGCAGTTAATTTAGGGAAGTGCTCTCCCGTTCTAATAATCATTGCAAAATTATGAACGACGTATTACTAGTGATTTAAGCAGTCTTTAAGTTTCAAGATAAATACGGTACAACCTCTACCAATTGTATTAGGTGAGCATTAAGTTTAGGTTAATTTAAAAATAATGGGGCTTACTTCTACTTAGAGGAGATTTGTGGACGCAGCCTAACTGCGTATTGAACCGCTTCTATTACTTTTTGAGCGGTTCCACAACTACAACTAGACTGGAGCGTCTGTCGAATCAGTTCATCGGAAGGGTTCAAGTGGGTTTTCAGTAATTTCCTAGCAGCTAAGATAAGTGCAGGTTGGCATTTAGGACATTCTTCAATGTTGCCCTTCGCCCAAGTTTTCAATAGCATAAAAAGAGCGCCTTTTTCGGGCAATGGTCGATTGGTAGTCACTTGCTTTCCCCAAAAAGTATAGATGGGAAGTGCACAACTCCTAAAAGGCAAACCATTGATATACACGGTACAAGCATTGCAACTTTTATTGGTACAGTGGTAAGCTACCTCGTCAGATTTGAGTTCATCTAATAAAAAGAAGATGAGCGGTAGCTGAGGGTTAGTTTGGACGGCAGTAGTTTCTCCGTCGATGGTTATGGTCATATTTAAAGTTACAACCTTGCAAGCGCAATTCAAAGTTTTTTTTATATTAAATGATTGTTGTTCAATGGTTTACGAAAATACTTAAACAAGAAATATGGGTAACAAGAAGAATAAAGTGAGAATCACAATACGGACGATATAATGTACTGTTTTCAACTGTCGGCGGTTTATAACTTGTTACACCTAAAAAGATAATTTCTAGCTACTAATTGACAAATTGGTAACCAATTCCTTTGACCGTTCGAATATAATCCGCTCCGATTTTTTTGCGAAGTCGCCGAATGTGCACATCAATGGTGCGGCTGCCCACTAAGACATCCTCGTCCCAAGCAGTCTCAAGAATGGACTGGCGAGATTGCACTTGGCGAGGATTACTGGCTAGCAAATGTAGGATAGTCAATTCTTTTTTGGTGAGGGGAATTATTTCGTCTGCTTTGGTACAAATGTAGTTATTCACGTCAATCCGTAGGTCTGCTATTTCTAAAACGTTAGGAAATTTCCTTTTCATACTGTATTATAGTGAAAGGCCAAACTAAAGTGCTAAAATAGAATGGAGAGGATAGATTTATTTAGGAATGCAATTATCAATGATAAAAATAAATTGAAAGTAAACTTAAAGTTATGTACTCAACAATTTTTGCAAGATAGGCCCTTGAAACAGAAGCTAATGTTAAGTTTTCGGAAAATTAATGTGAAAAATTTGGAAAATCCTCAATTTGAGTTGTATTCTACCGGCCTAAGCAAAATTGTTTTTAGGAATCTAAATCGAACTGTTTAAACAACTAGAACAGTTCGATTGGGTTCTTTTGCCCTTCTATTCCTCCAATTCTATTTTTCCAATATTTTGCGGTAATTTGTTACTATGAATTAAGCTATGTTAAGTTTTCAAACTTCGTGCACAAGGATTAGCATTGTTCAAAGCAAATAGATACTTTTGTGTTAAGCAAAGATGAACTATATGTTTATTTTTTGTTAATACAGAAGCCGAAGATACCTGTGTGGACGTATTTTGTATATTTTTCGAATCTCAATACCCTAAAGAGAAAGCTTTGTCATTATTAATGGAAAAGAAGATAAAAGTACTGGTCATTGGAGAATTGGGTCATTACAGTCTCTTTGCAGAAGGCTATTTAAGGTTCTATTCAGCTCAGAAATTGAAGATAAAAACCAGTGCTTTCCATAAACTGGAAGTTAGTAAAAAAGTCCAGAAGATTTTGGCGGAAGATATGATTCCTTCTAAGGAGGTACTTATTCCGTTGGCCGACGCCAAAAAATTGTCCGTCAATCATCTACTATTAATCGGTGACGTACCCGACGATTTTAACTACAAGGGTAAAAATGTACACATACATACGTTTAAAGTGAAAAAAGACCTTTCTCTAGAAAAAGAAAGGGACGCCATTAAAAAGAAGATGCTGAAATTTTTGGACAAGCAGGGCTATTTTGGCGGTCAAGACACTGCCGAAAGTAAAGCACTAACCGTCAAAAGCAAGAAAATCTTTGCTATTCGGAAAAAATCTTTCGGGAAGAAGTTTTTTAAGCTATAGTCGAATCTCCCGCTCTATTAATCCACACTTTACAAACTTAACCTACGATTTGCTTAAAGTTTACATTGTTAAACTTTAGTTCACTTTTATATAATTTAATTTTAAATAATTATCTTTTTTTTATCTCCCCTTTGTTTCTACCTTCGCACTTGTAAGTAAGTGTATTTCCTAAAGAGCATTTCGTGGAAAATTCTCAGCTCAGTTCTGTCTCGTAAAAACGGTCATTCCCTTCTTCGACAGAATATATTTCTCCATGTCAATCAACAAGTTTGGTTTCCATTTGAGTGGCGTTTGCTCAAAAGATGACTAGGTGTATTCGTACAGCTAAATAAAACATTGAATGCTCCGCATTTAGCGCCAGACCTATGCTGTTTCCAAACTTAATCAACTGTCTTTACGCTGGTAGCCAATCGCTAATTGTGATAATAGGCTTACCAAAAAACACCTCAATCCATGAAGTATTTTCTACTTACTTGCCTCTGCACGCTTGCTTTTTCTTACCTATCGCATGGTCAATCTACCGACTTTGATTTGACGCCTATCGGAAGCTACGATACGGGCATCTTCGATGAGGGCGCCGCCGAAATTGTGGCGTACGACCCCATCGACCAAAAGCTATTCTTTACGAATGCGAAAAGTATGTCCATTACTATTTTGGATATTCGCAATCCTGCTCTACCCGAATTGGTTGCGGACATTGATATGTCTGGCTTTGGGGGAGATGTGAATAGTGTAGCGGTCAAAAATGGATTAGTCGCCGTAGCGGTGGCCGCCAACGACAAGACCCAAAGTGGCACTATCGTTTTTATGAACACGGACGGGGAAGTTTTGCACCAAGTACAAGCGGGAGCATTACCCGATATGGTTACTTTCAACCGTGCGGGTACTAAGTTGTTGGTCGCCAACGAAGGAGAACCTAATGACGATTACACGATTGACCCACAAGGTTCTGTTTCAATCATCGACATCAGCAACGGCGTAACGAATGCCAAGCCAATTGTCGTTTCGCCGAACGTTTATCGGGATGTGGAGGCGTTGAGAAGTGCGAATATTCGGATTTTTGGCCCCAATGCGAATTCGGGAATGGACTTGGAACCCGAGTACATTACCGTTTCGGAAGATGATAAAACCGCCTACGCCATTTGTCAAGAAAATAATACCATTTTAAAAATTAATCTGGAGCGTAACGTGCTGACCAGTATTCATAGTCTTGGGTACAAAGACTTTAACTTGCCAGGCAACGAAATCGACGCTAGCGACAGAAGTGAAGGCATTCAATTGAAAAATTGGAAAGTTCTGGGGATGTATCAACCCGATGCTATCAAAGCGGTAACAATCAATGGACAGCAGTACTTCGTGTCGGCCAACGAAGGCGATGCCCGAGATTACGATGGTTTTTCGGAAGAGGCGAGGGTAAAAGATTTAGTGCTTGACCTAACCGCTTACCCCAATGCCGAAGAACTGCAACAGGACGAAAACTTGGGTCGATTAAAAACAACAACCACTTTAGGCGATACGGACGGCGACGGCGATGTGGACCAAATTTATGCTTACGGAGGTCGTTCTTTTTCTATCTGGGATGAAAATGCCAACCTAGTTTGGGACAGCGGTGCTGATTTTATTAAAAGGCTGCAAACCTTGGAAGGAGATAATTACGTCAAAAACAGAAGTGATGATAAAGGCTCAGAACCCGAAGCTATCGAAATCGCTAAAATCGACGGTAAAACCTTCGCCATCATTGCGCTAGAGCGTCAAAGTGGACTATTTGCCTATGATATTTCCAATCCAACGGCGCCCATTTACGTCAACTACTTTAGAAACGAAACGGATATTGCCCCCGAAGACGTTGTCTTTATCCCCGCCGAAGACAGTCCAAGCAAAGAAAATCTAATAGTTACGGCAAACGAAGTTAGTGGTACGATTACCATTTTTCGAGTGGGCGAACCGAATACGGAAGGCGAACCGAACGAACTGTTTGATGCATCATTATTGATAAAAGATTTTACGCCAACGGAATTAGTCATGCCGCCGTCCCCGTTGACGACTCAAGTGCTATTCGTCGGTGGCTACGACATTGTGCAGACCACTTCTACCTACGGCAATCCTGCGGGTCGCGCCGTAGCCAAAGAATGGCACGACTTCATCGGCTTCACTCCCGACGAAACGGGCGCCTCTCTCGGCTGGGTATCCGTCAACCACGAGCAAATCTACCGAGATGACCGCATCGGCGACGGAGGGGGAATGACCGCTTTTCGTATCAAAAAGGATGCCGATGGCCAGTTGGAAGTGATGAATCAAACCCTAGAAGATGGCCGAAGCGGTGAGTTTTTCAACGTGGATTTTGTCAATACAGTCGGAGAAACGGGTATGAACTGTGCGGGCATTACCGCCCCCGACGGGCGTATTTGGACCGCCGAAGAGTGGTTTCGTACCAGCACGGCGTCTATTTACAACGGGGTTTATCGAGGTCCCGACCGTCCCAACAGTTGGAATCCACACAATCCATCGCCCGACCCTGCGGGATTCGGCGTCAGAGATACGAGTGCTTTTACGATTGACGCCCCCGAATTTCCTTTGGTAGATGGCATGACGATTAATAAATACGAGAACTTCAACTATATGGTAGAAATTGACCCCAAACAAGCAAAAGCCATTCGCAAACAATACAACTGGGGAAGAGCTGGCTGGGAAGGCGGCGCTATTACTGACGACATGAAAACGGTTTATCTAGGAATGGACGCAACGCCCGCACCTTGGGTCAAGTTCGAAGCAGAAACAGCGGGTGATTTCACCAAAGGAACTGTTTACGTGTATAAGCACGATAATCCGAGAGGTAAAAAATGGATTGCCGTTCCCGAATCCGTAGAAAATATGTTAGGCGGACTGGCAGATTACGCTTGGTCCGTTGGTGCAACGATGTTCAATCGAAATGAGTGGGTGACCATCGACCGAAGTACGGGCATGGTTTACTGGACCGAAACGGGTCGGGATAAGCCAGGGAGCCGATGGGCCGACGAAGCAGCCGACGGTGGGCAGTACGCTCCACACCACGTACTACGAGCGTTCCAACAAGGAGCAAGCCACCCGGGAGATAGCGAGTATTGGGATTACTACGGTCGAGTGTTGTCCTACAATCCCGCCACGGAAGGAGTAGATGTTATGATTGAAGGCGGGCCTTATTTTGCCGATGGTTCGCCCATCGAAGCCGCTTACCCAGAAAAGCACTTATCCAACCCCGACGGATTGAATGTACTCAACATTGATGGGCAAAGCTACTTGATGATTCAAGAAGATTTGAACGGTACGTCTTTTGGTCGGACACCCGAAGGCGTTTCCAATCGACTTTGCGAACTATACCTCTTAAGTACCGAACACCGAGATGCCAGAGTGGACGATTTGATTAGAATCACGGCTATTCCTGCGGGAGCAGAAGTAACGGGTGCGATTCAAGTTGATGACAACACTATTTTGGTCAACGCCCAGCACCCCAATGCTAACAATCCGTTTCCTTTTAATCATTCGCTAACCATGGCCATTCACGGCTTTGCAGATTTGAAGAGAAAGCAGTTAGCCGTTCCCGAATTTGACGAAAGCACCGCAAGTATTATCCCTAATGCTGTTACTAGAGAATTGCAGTTCAAAGAAGCAACCGACTTTGCGATTTACGACCAAAAAGGCAACCGATTGCGAGTCTATAGAAATCGAGACCGAGTGAGCGTAGCCGATTTACCAACGGGCGTTTACTTCTTACAAAATACTAATAATGAGATATTTAGATTCTCCGTTAACGAAACTACTACTAGTCAAATCAACAACTAAGCTAGCATAAAGAGTTTTATTATACACTTACTATCGGGTGGGAGTCACTACTGTTCAGAGCTGAAATGAGTAGTGATTTCCCCACTTTTGACTATTTGATTTTTAACATCTTAAAAGTCTGACTTCTGACAGTGACGATAGAAAATCAGAACGGTCTGACTTCTGACTTCTCTTCCATTCATTTCCTTACTTTTTTCAATAAATAAAACATTAACATGAAAAAGTTAGCCTTACTTTTTTGGGCGATATGCGTATGTTCGTACGTAGCCACTGCTCAAGAAATTTTATTCGATGAAGAAATCATCATCGAAGATTTCAATTCTAAAACGGTATTGATGCCGCCCTCGCCTTTGAGCATCCAAAACCTATTTATCGGTGGTTTCGACATCGTACAAACGACGCCTACTTACGGGAATCCTGCGGGTCGAGCCATTGCCAAAGAGTGGCACGATTTCATCGGTTTCACACCCGACGAGAGCGGAGAATCCTTAGGTTGGGTAACCGTTAACCACGAACAAATTTACCAAGATGACCGCATCGGTGACGGTGGTGGTATGACCGCCTTCCGTGTCAAAGAAGGGGCGGACGGACAATTAGAGGTTATGGACCAAACACTAGAAGATGGCCGAACGGGTGAATTCTTCAACGTTGATTTTGTAAACACAGTTGGTGAAACGGGTATGAACTGTGCAGGTATTTCCGCACCAGATGGACGTATTTGGACCGCCGAAGAATGGTACCGGACTAGCACTGCTTCCATTTGGAACGGTAGAAGTGCTCACCGAACTATCTCTGGCCCCGGCTACGGTGTGAGAGATACAGCAAGATTCACTATCGATGCGCCAGAATTTCCGCTAGTAGATGGTATGACCGTAGATAAGTACCAGAATTTCAACTATATGGTCGAAGTGGACCCCAAGCAAGCCAAAGCTATCCGCAAGCAGTACAACTGGGGCCGAGGCGGCTGGGAAGGTGGTGCTATTACCAAAGACATGAAGACCGTCTATTTGGGGATGGATGCGACACCAGCACCTTGGATTAAATTCGAAGCCGAAACGGCGGGCGATTTCACCAAAGGAACCGTTTACGTTTATAAGCACGACAACCCAAGAGGACAAAAATGGATTGCCATTCCCGAGACTATAGACAACGTACTAGGAGGTTTGGCAGACTACGCTTGGTCCGTTGGTGCTACCATGTTCAACCGAAACGAATGGGTAACTATCGACCAAAGTACAGGCATGGTCTATTGGACAGAAACGGGAAGAGACAATCCCGGTAGCCGATGGGCGGACGAAGCGTCAGAAGGTGGCCAATATGCTCCACACCACGTGTTCAATGCTGCTCGTCAAGGCGCAGCGAACCCAGGCGATAGCGAATACTGGGATTACTACGGTCGAGTGATGTACTACAATCCCGCTACGGAAGGAGTTGGCGTGATGATTGAAGGTGGCCCTTACTTCGATAGCCCAGAGGTAGCAATGGACGAGTACCCAGAAAAGCATTTATCAAACCCTGACGGCTTGAACGTAGTAGAAATTGACGGTCGGTCTTATTTGATGATTCAAGAAGATTTGAACGGAACGTCTCACGGTCGAACGCCCGAAGGTGTTTCTAACCGATTGTGTGAGTTGTACTTGTTGAGTACTGAAATTATGGATGCGACTATCGACGATTTAGTAAGAATTACGGCCATCCCAGCGGGGGCGGAAATTACGGGTGCGATTCAGATTAGCCCCAATACCATTTTGGTGAACGCTCAACACCCCAGCGCCGATAATCCTTTCCCTTACAATCACTCGTTGACCATGGCTATTCACGGATTTGCGGGTTTGGAAACGGAGGATTTGATTGACCCAGAATTGGAGACGCCCGATTTGTTTATCAACAACGATAACAACCCATCGGATGAGATTCGGGTATTCCCTAATCCAACAACTAGAGAAATCTTCTTGAACGAAGCTACTGATTTTGCAATTTACAACAATCAAGGCAAGCGATTGGGTGTTTACCGAAGTAAGGCACAGGCTAACGTTAGCCATTTGGCGCCCGGTAGCTACTACATCCAAGTTGCGGACAAAGGAACGTTGAAGTTTGTCGTACAATAGAAGCAGGTTGAAAGGTTAAGAGGTAGAGGGGCAAATAGGTTTTGTGTATGACGAATCAATTTTAGAAATAGTAGGGAGTTCACTGAATGTGGGCTCCCTTTTTTTATCAACTTTTTCCGGGGGTCACCAATCTCTCATAGAAACAAACCGATATTTTAAGTTTCCAAACTTAAAATCAGCATCACGGCCGTCTCCTGACGGCTTTCGATTCGTTTTTTTTAAAGTTTTAACTTCTTAGCCTGACGGCCTTGGCCTCCTGACCTGCATTGAAAAAACTTACAACGGCTATGCTAAAATACTTTCATTTTCAATATTTTAGCAATCAATTAACCTACACTTTAAACGCCCCTTTTTACTACCCAAATACTTAACAAATAGCTAATAATTTCATAAACCATTATTTTTTAAATATTTCCTTTCAGCATCTAATTTAGCAACGGCTATTCTGCCCCAGTCTAGTACTCTTTGGGTACCTCAAAGCTATTAAATGATGATTCGAAACGTTACTTTACTTATTGTAGTGGCTCTTTTGGGCCTATCTGCTTTTACCAATACGCAAACCAATACGTCCACTTTCTCTGCGGATAAACCACTTCTACTTATTCAAGAGGATTACCACGCTAACCTATCGGCCACGCACGAGGCTATTCAAAAGTTGAGTGCTATGAGTCGGAGTGCGGAAAAGGGTCAAACTGACCTCAATGACTTACAAAAACAACTCTTGGCCACTAGATTAGCTTTCAAAAAAGTAGAGTTTTTCTTAGACTATTTCGACCCATATTTGGTGACCAAAAGCATCAACGGAGCGCCCCTACCGAAATTGGAACCCCACGTCCCCGAAATCAACGTCATTCAACCCAACGGTTTACAAACTTTAGACGAGTTAATTTTTTCGGACGACCCCAAAGCGACTTTGGCGGAAATTATTCCATTGGCCAATAAACTAGAAAATGTCTTCTCAGACGCTAAAGCCTATCAACTCAAAAAGCAGTTCCAACATCGTTACGTATTCGAAGCACTGCGCTATGGCGTTATCCGAGTATTCACACTCGGCTTGACGGGCTTTGATACCCCTGGTTCGGTCAATGCCATCCCCGAAGCTATCGCCGCCATGGAAGCGATGCACCAAACGTTGAAGGCTTACGAAAACATTACGCCCGAAATTCATCAATCGGCGCTCGAAATACTGTTGGAAAAATATCAAAACGGCATTGTCTATTTACAAAGCCACCAAGATTTCGACCAATTCGACCGCTTACATTTTTTAACGACCTACACCAATCCTATTTACGCCGCGCTCTACGATTTCCAAGAAAGCCTCAACGTAGAGTTTCCCGACGAGGTGGACCCAACGCTTTCGGCGCATAATTACCACAGCAAAAATTTGTTCGATGATGACTTTTTTAACACGGCTTTTTACACCGAAGTGGCTCAGAGTGACTTAAAAGACCCCAAAAAAATTGAACTGGGAAAATTATTGTTTTTTGACCCCGTGTTGTCGAAGTCGGTCAGTATGTCCTGCGCCTCTTGTCACCATCCCGAAAAGGCTTTTACGGACGGTTTACCCAAAAGTCAGAGCAATCAAGCGGGCAAGTTTACAAAGCGAAATGCACCAACGCTCGTCAACTCTGCCTACTCTACTCGCTACTTTTGGGATTTGCGGGAGTACGATTTGGAGCGACAAATCAAACACGTGGTTCACGATAGCTTGGAGTTCAACATCGACTTCTTGGATTTAGCGGAACGATTGAAAGGTAGTGCAACGTATTTAGAAAAATTCAAAGCGGCCTACGGCAATCGAGATAAATACGGTATTTCTACATGGTCTATTTCTAATGCGTTGGCCGCCTACGTCAATTCCCTTTCTTCTTTCAATAGCGAATTTGACCAATACGTAAAAGGGCAGCGTCCAACCATTGAACCCGCCGTACAGCGTGGCTTTAATTTGTTTATGGGCAAAGGCGCTTGTGGGACTTGTCATTTTGCGCCCGTTTTCAACGGTACGGTTCCACCCTACTACCAAGATTCGGAGTCGGAAGTATTGGGCGTTTTGGTCAATTACGATACATTAAATCCCATTTTGGACGAAGATATAGGCCGATTGGGGAATAGCCTACCGGGTGAGGAGGCAGAGCATTTTTGGCGCTCCTTTAAGACCGTAACCGTTCGAAATGTAGCATTATCAGCCCCCTATATGCACAATGGCGGTTTCGAAACTCTGGCGGAAGTAATGGATTTTTACAACCGAGGCGGTGGCGCTGGTATGGGTCTCGACGTTCCACACCAAACACTTCCCGATGCACCTTTGAATCTTTCACAGCGAGAAGTCGACGATATGATTGCATTTATGGAATCGTTGACGGACGTGGCTGATTTTCAAGATGTACCGACGGAGTTGCCAAGATTTGAAAGTCATCCCGAATGGGATAATCGAGTGGTTTATGGACAGTAGGGTTAGTCACTACGTTAAGCCGCTTCCAATACCTTTTCAATCACAAAAGAAAGTCCTAAAATAGTAATTTCGTCCGACCAGTTAACGGTAATCCAAGGCTGGTCGTTGGTAGCAATCGTTACTTTTTCAGAATCGGTAAACAGCCAAACGACTACCGGCACGCCAAAATCAAGCAGTTGCTGCGTTTTAACTGTGTAATAATTAGTTTTTTGAAAAGTCTCTGGGTCGGCTTTAGTATCGACTTCGATGACTACTTGTGGCGTTTTGTTGGAATATTTATTCTTTAACTTTTTATAGGTCAATTGGCTTTTGAGAAAGATAGCCATATCAATGGAAAGGTTCTTTTTGTGTCCCAAATGCAGGCCGCCCTCCCCTGTTAAAACCTTATAAGTTTTCGATAAATTTTCTTTTAAAAAATCACCGAGGGTGTTAAAAATAAACCATTGTAGTTCTCCATAGCCCATGATTTCTTCTAGTTTTTTGGTCTTGTTTAGTACATCTTTATATCCGTTGAAATAAATATCCATTCCATTTAGCTGTTCGTAAATTAGATAGGGAGGAACGGTAGGTATATTTTGGTTTAACTCAATCATGCTATATCATTTATTCAAAGATACTGTATTTCGTTGATAGTTGTAACCATTGTATTTTCTTAGGAAAGTAAATATGCTATTCGAACTATTTCACTTTAACCAAATAAAAATACCAAACTTAATACTAGCTTAACCTGACTGTCTAGACAATTTCGTTTCTTTCGTCTTCAATTAGACTGTTTGACTATGAATACGAACGAAACTACACTCAGCTTAATTCCAGCTCTGCAAGCCTACGGCGAATCTTTAGAAAAAGAATTTTCGCTCATTCCTTTCGAGCGGAGACGCTATTTAATGTCCCTAAGTGACTATTTTTCGAATAAATTTTTGCATCAGCAAACCCCAAAAATCATTGTTATCTGTACGCATAATTCGAGGAGGAGTCATTTGGGGCAATTGTGGTTGGCCGTTGGTGCCGACTATTATCAATTGCCTGCTGTAAAAACCTATTCGGGCGGAACGGAAGCAACGGCTTTCAATCCCAGAGCCGTTGCTACCATTAAAAGCATTGGATTTGAAGTCCGTCAAACGGCTTATCACAGTCCGACCAATCCAATTTACAACGTTCGTTGGTCTAATCAAGCCTCCAGTTATCAAGCCTTTTCTAAAAAATACGACGATGCACCCAATCCGACTAAGAACTTTGCGGCTATCATGGTCTGCACAGAAGCGGACGCAGATTGTCCCTACGTAGCGGGTGCGGATTTTCGGCTCTCCTTGCCGTACGAAGACCCTAAAGCGTTTGATGAGACGTCCCAAGAAAGGGAAAAATACGCAGAGAGATGCCGACAAATTGGAAGAGAATTGTTTTATGCGCTCAGTCAAGTGAAATTTTAATTAGGGTAAAGGGCTTTCTCATGAAAACTTCTTTACTAGACGTTCCTAACAAATTTGGCCGTATCGACCGGCCAACTTTGTAAAAAGGGGATTTTAAGGGTGAGCTAAAACAGATTTTCCTTGAAAATCTATTTTAGCTCACCCTTAAAATCCCCTTTTTTGATTTAAATGGGCTCGATGCCCATTTAAATCAATACTTATGCGGTAGTTCAATTTTTATGAAAAAACCCTTAATTAGGGTAGTAAAAAGCCAAAGTTTACACAGCAATAATTCCACTTTTATATTGCGTTAACACGTTCGCTTTACATTTGTAAACGTAACAACCATTCTTTCGTCTTCTGTTTTTAGTACATTTTCCTAATACGAACCCTATTCTGAGTCCTGTAGAATAGGGTTTTCTCTTGACTATTAAACACCAATGGATTTCTCTAAGAGGCAATACAGCGTTTACAAAGGAATGTGTGAAATCTGCGCTCGAAAAAGAACTCTATGCACTTTGTGAACTCTACTCCTTTGTGGTAAAAAAATTGAGTGTTGAATAGTTACGTTTTCTCTGTTACATCTTCCTATATTTATTCTCTCGACCAAACATAGATTCGCTGTTCGGCATAATTGATAGAGATTTTAGCTTGTTTGAAAAAAGGATAGCCTAATAGACCGTCGATGTGCAAATCGCTCTGCTTGCGCAAATGAGCAAGGTCTGTAGCTAAATACGCCATTTTTTCGAACGATAAATTTTTCACTTCCGTAGCACTCACTTCCACTACGTCCACTTCTTTCACTTGTTGGTCCACGCCTTGAATTTCTCCTTTTCGTAGCGAAGTTATCCAGTTTTGGTCTAGTCTTTTCAGCATTTTCTGGTCTAAAATATTAGATTCGGAAGCCGTATCGAGGGCTAATTTTAACTTTCGTTTCCCAATTTTCACTTTGATAACGGGCAGATGCGCCTGCATCGTAAAAGGAATAATGGCTAGCGGAGTCCGATTAAGTTTCGCTCTGCGGGGACTCAATTGAACCGTTTTAGTCTCGTAATCGACCAATAAGGCGACTTCTTTCAAAATATCGTAGCCAATGATACCCGCTAAACGACGACCCGAAACTCGTTCCAAATGACTGATATCGACTTTGAAAGCCGTTAGATTTTTTTTCTGAATGCCCGACCAATAAAAGTGTTGAATGGTCACTTCGTCGGTCAACAGCCCATCACTGATACCTCTTGCCCGTGCCCCCGTTTTGGTACTAGGTTTTTCGTTCAATACTAGCGTTGGTGCTCCTGTATCAATGATATAATTGCCTTTTTGATGATTAACGGTTGCTTCTACTACCATCATTCCCTCTACCAAAAAAAAGGGGACGGTCGTCTTTTCGGCAAAATTGACGCTGTTGGATAAAGTATTCGTCATCGCTACGTCCAAAAAAGATACGTAGGTTTGGGCGGCGGCTATTTGCGCATAAAACAGGATTATAATGAGTATTCGCTTCATCTCCATTCACTTTAAATTTACTCAAAGTTAACATTAAATTAACATTGAGTCAAGTTTTAGCAACGGAAAAGACACAAGAATCCACTCTCATGATTGATGATGTAACCCAAATGACAAAAGATTTGTACGGTCAAATTTTCTGTTTACAAAGTGTACGTCGTCTAGAGCAATTGAGTTTACATAAAATTAACAATAGAAGATGATTTTGTTAATCCTGCCTTTAGCCTATAAAAAATGACAAAAAAAAGGGCAATACGAACAAATTGACATCTAAATCAAAAGCAAACGAAACCCAACTTTATGGTTCCATAAAGTTAGCTTAACAATAAATTAATATTGATTTACAAATACTTAATTCTAATTATGACCGAAAAATGGCTATCCTAGGTAAATTTGTGATGCAGCAAATTAAAGAAAAAACACTGCCTTCCCTCAAAAGCCCATACGCTGAATATAGCTCTATGAGAAAGCGAATAAAAATGAGTCCCTGAAGGCTTGTTTTATTCGATGATTGCACCAACAGTAACACTTCATTCTTTTATCAAAAAAGCATTATGCTGATGAAAAATCTACTTTTCTCGGGCTTGTTCTTACTGGCCTGTCCGCTTTTTTCCTTCGCTCAAGGAACTATTAGTGGAACTATTTTAGATGAAAAATATGCAGAGCCGCTTATCGGGGCCAACGTAGTTATCGAAGGGACTGCTATCGGTACTTCTACCGATTTTGATGGGAAGTATCAATTTACAGCCGACCCGGGCGTGTATAACCTCGTCATTTCTTACATTGGGTACAACGACAAAACGATTTCGGAAGTAGAAGTAAAGGATGGAGAAGTTACTTACCTAGATGCTGCCCTATCCGACGAAGCGGTAGATTTAGCCTTAGATGTTGTAGTCAGCGCAAAGTCGTTGGACCGTTCGGAAAATGCCCTACTGATGTTGCAAAAGAAATCCGACAAAATCCAAGACGGGATTTCTTCGCAGGAAATGAGCAGATTCTCCGTTAGTGACGCTGCGGGCGCTATGAAAAAAGTAACGGGTGCAACGGTATCGGGCGGTAAATACATCTACATTCGTGGATTGGGAGACCGTTACTCTTTGACGCAGTTAAACGGATTAATTATTCCAAGTGCTGACCCCTATCGAAACGGAGCGCAATTGGATTTAATTCCTGCCAATTTATTGGAAAATATAATCACCGCCAAGACTTTCACGCCCGACCAACCGGGTACTTTTACGGGAGGGAACGTGGACATTCGAACGAAAAGTTTTCCCGAGCAATTTAGCTTATCTTTTTCCGCTTCGACGGCTTTTAATCCACAAAACAACCTTATTTCCGATTTCTTAACGCACCAAGGGGGCGCCAACGATTATTGGGGCTACGACGATGGTGGTCGAGCAGAGCCCGATTTGAGCGACCCCAAAACGCAAGCCGTTTTGGGCTACGGTATTAACTCCGCTCGACTGACCAGAGATATTTTTTACCGAGGGGTAGTTGAACCTACGGGCGTTTTTGACAGCAACGAAGACTATGCCGCCACGGTTGACCGCTTGGCCAATTCTTTCAATACGGAGTTTACACCCGACCCAACCAACGTTCCAGTTGACCACAGCATGGGCGTTAGCTTCGGTAATCAATACAATATAGGGTCAAATCCACTAGGGGTTATCGCCTCGGCTTCTTTCAACAAAAGTTATAATCACTTGGGCGATTTTTTGACGGCCAACTGGATATTGGATAATTTTCAAACGGGAACCTTACTGAACCAAGGAGACTTCGAAGAAACCAAGAGTACGGAATCGGCGACGGTTAACGGAATGGTTGGATTAGCTTACAAATTGGGTTCTTTGAATACCATTACCTTCAATGCCATTTATAACCACAGCGCCGATAAAATCACTAGAGATATTTTCGGGGAACGGCCCGATAACCTACGAGCGCCTATTTTCTTGGAAGGTCGGTCGTTGGCTTTCATCGAAAGAGAATTGGTGAACTTCCAGTTGGGCGGTGAACACATTATCGAAGGCTTGAACAAAGCAAAGATAGAATGGAAAGCAAGTAGAGCGATTTCCAGTCAATTGGAGCCCGACACTCGTTTCTTTGAAAATGACTTCAATGCCACGACGGGACAATCTAGTATTCCCGCATCGGACGTACAAGTACCTTTCCACTTTTTCCGAGATTTGGAAGACGAGCAATACGACGCTAAATTGGACATTACGATTCCTTTTTCTGACAAACCCGGTAATAAGATTAAATTCGGAGGGCTTTACAGCCAAAAAGACCGCGTATTTAACGAAAGTCGCTACCAATTGGAATTGCAACAGGGCGTCGGACAAGACTTTACAGGAGACCCCGATGTGTATTTATCCGATGCTAACTACGGGTTGATTGAAAATAGTCCTACGCAGATTGGGGTCTATGTTATCGACCAATCTTTGCCCAGAAACAACTACACGGGACAGGATAAAGTAATGGCTTTCTACGGGATGGTAACTTTGGCACTAACAGAGCAGCTAAAGTTTATTGGTGGTGCAAGGTACGAAAAGACGGATTTGTTTGCGGAAAGTGCTGACCCTGCCGCAGATGTGGGTCGTATTGATGTAGAGGATATTTTACCTTCCGCTAACTTGGTGTATAGCTTAACTGAAAATATGAACCTACGGGCTTCTTTTTCTCAAACCTTGGCTCGTCCAAACATGAGAGAGATTGCGCCTTTCGAAGCCTTCGACCCGCTCCAAAAATTGACCTATTTCGGTAATCCTAACCTAACGAGAACGCAAATTGACAACTACGACTTACGTTGGGAATACTTCTTCCGTTCGGGCGAAATTCTAGCCGTCAGTGGTTACTACAAACGATTCGAAGACCCGATTACCTTGGCCTTCCGAAGAGCACCGAACCCCGAAATTCAGTTTGTGAATGTGGACGAAGCCAATTTATTGGGGGTAGAATTTGAATTTAGAAAAAGCCTAGATTTCATTACACCCGCTTTAAAAGACTTCAAATTCATCACCAATTTATCGTTGATTAACTCCGAATCGGACGTATTCGTCGCACCAGGGTTAGAAGATTTGGAACCCGAAAGTCGTCCCTTCGAAGGACAATCGCCTTTCATTTTGAACGCCGCATTGGTGTATTCTAATTTAGACCAAGGCATAGACGCCACGCTTTCCATTAACTCCATCGGCGACCGATTGGAAATTATTGGTCGGGAAGGAACACCCGATTTGTACAACCGTGGCCGTTCGCAGTTGGATTTTTCTTTTATCAAAAAGTTTGGCAATTTAAACGTCAAAGTGACCGCTAGAAACTTATTGGATGCGGACTTCCGACGCTCTTCTGACTTCTTCGATAACGAGTTTATTTACTCTTTATTTAATAGAGGTCGAACGTTCGGATTAGGGCTTTCTTATACGATTAAGTAAGGATTGTAGGATAGAAGCGTTTTAGAATAGACAAATTTTTCTCAAGAATAATATAACCAAAAATAGATGGGCTGCGCTTGTTAGCGTAGTCCTACTCATCTAACTAACCCGAAAATTGCGTTTCCTCGCTATTTCCTTGGCTGAACCGTTTATCATCCTTACAGAATTACTTAGTTTTGTTGTTCAATTGATTTTAATAACAAAAACTATCCATCATGCAAAAAATTAATCTCTTTTTTGCTTTAATCTGTTGCTTTACGCTATTTGTTGCCTGCCAAGAAACGACTAATACCGATGAGCCTACTGCTGCCGAAATAGTGAATGCGGCGGAAGAGGAAGAAGAAATTGATGAAAAGCAACGCTACGCCGACAACGTGTACAAGGAAAACTGTACGAATTGTCACTTACCCCAAATGTCTGCTTTTGCGGAAAGAGATTGGAAGCACGGTAAATCTTGGAACGAAGTCCACAAATCCATCAAATACGCCCATCAGTTCATGGAAGGAGCTGGTTTCGTAGGGCAATTACCCGATTCGGCGTACACCAAATTAGCAGATTATGTGCTGGTGAGCATCGAAAGTAATCGAATGGAAGAAATGGGCGTCGAACCCGATTACGAAGGCATAATTGAAACGGAAAAATTGACCTTTACGCTAGATACGATTGCCAAAGGTATTGAGGTTCCTTGGGGGATGGCGCAGCTACCGAACGGGGACTTTTTGATTACGGATAGAACGGGCAAATTTTATCGACAATCCGAGGGGAAAGATAAAGTATTGATTGAAGGGACCCCCGCTGTTCGTGCCGTCGGACAAGGTGGCTTGTTAGACGTAGCGGTACACCCCGATTTTGATAATAATCAAACGATTTATTTGTCTTACTCTAAACCAAAAGGGGACAAAGAAGCGACAACCGCCCTATTAATGGCTCAGCTAGTTGACGATAAGTTAGTCAACCAGAAGGAGATTTTGGAAGCCCTCCCTTACTCTACTAGGCCCTATCACTACGGTAGCCGAATTGTATTCGACAACGGCGGACATCTTTTTGTTACTGTTGGGGACCGCAATCATCGGGACGACAATCCACAAGATTTGAGCCGTTCTCCAGGAAAAATTCATCGCCTTAACTTGGATGGGAGCATTCCCGAAGACAACCCTTTCGTAGGTCAAGCCGATGCCATTGCGTCGATTTGGTCTTATGGTCACCGCAATCCGCAGGGATTGGTTTATGATAGTGAAAAAGATATTATGTGGGAAACCGAACACGCTCCCCGTGGCGGCGACGAAATTAACATTGTCCAAAAAGGGTTGAACTACGGTTGGCCCGTCATTTCTTATGGTATTAATTATAACGGTACCGTTTTCACCAACGAAACGGCCAAAGACGGCATGGAACAACCCGTTTTCTACTATTTACCTTCGACGGGGACTTGTGGACTTACCTTAGTAACGGGCGATAAATACCCCGCTTGGAAAGGGAATTTATTGGCGGGGTCGTTGCGGTTTCGCTATTTGTCTCGCTTAGAAATTGCGGACAATAAAGTAGTTGGGGAAGAGCGGTTATTGGAGAATATTGGTCGATTGCGCTCAGTAATCATGGGGAACGACGGGTATATTTATATTGGAGTGGAAGCACCTGGGTACGTGTTTCGATTGAAGCCGAAGGAGACAAATATTTAAAGCTATTTTTTCTTATCTTACGAATCTCTTTTATTAACCTCAAAACCATTTGATAATGGAAATAAATGAAGTATTAGACGAGCAATTTACTCAAGACGGCCACGTTACAATTCCGACCGTCACCACCACACAATTCACCGTGCTATTTTTATGTTCACTTGGCCTATACGGCCCTTGGTGGATGTACAAACAGTGGAAGTTTTTTAAGGAAAAAGATAATTTAGATATTATGCCTGCGGCGAGAGCCATTTTTTCCATCTTTTTCATGCACGGCTTATTAGAGCGTATCAAGCGATTCGCAGGGTCAAACGGGGTAACGGCTGCTTACAGTAGTACGGGTCTTTTTGTTTGGTATATTGTGTGCAACGTGCTCAGCAATCTACCTGACCCTGCTTGGTTATTCTCCTTTTTAGGTGTTTTCAGCTTTTTCCCACCCGTAAAAGTCTTTACTGAGGCACTCACACAATCTGCTGTTTACACCACCACTCGAACTGGATTTAATACTCGACAGATTATTCTAATCGTTTTGGGTTTGCTATTCTGGGGATTAATACTACTTGGCTTGATGTTACCAGAGGATAGTTATAGCGGAGAAAGTTTTTAATATGGTCGAAGTAATTCTTGAAATAATCTTTGAAGCAATAGTCTATTTTTTTGTAGAAATCTTATTCAAAACCATCTTAATAGGAGCGTTTAGAGGAGTAAAGCTAATCGGCCTAGTTGTAATGAAGGCGATAATGTTAAGTCGAAAGCCAATAGGCGAATTGGAAGAAAAACATAAAGATTCGAGTAAACCTTATTTTCTAGGGTTTGCAGTTACATTTGGAATAATCTACTTAATAGTAGGGTAAAATTGTGAAGTGTTAGTTCATACTGTCTCTATCTTATTCCATACTTTTTTCAAATTTCTAATTTATTAAAATGAACGAAAAGAATAACAATAATGGTCAAATAAAGACAGGTGCTGGAGTAGTAGTTGGTATGCTAGCATATTTCTTAGTAAAGCAATTTTTTTTTGCACCACCAGCATTTGATAAAGTATTACTGAATACTGCAAATGAAATAAATAAATCATTACCTAGGATGGTTGATAGTGAAACACAGCTAGACAAGACC
>JBCCQK010000020.1:0-35010 GCA_039024375.1 Bacteroidota bacterium | reverse complement strand
TTTCTTAATTTGTATTAAGAAAATAATAAATCCGTACTTATCTACTGAAATCCATTCAGCCAATTGAAAATTTAGACACGCTTTTAGCAAAAAAAGTTACCTCTAACAGATTTTAATAGGAAAATAGAAAAATGAATTCACGTTTTCAAAATTTTAACTTTCTGATTGGCAGTACTTTTAGATTTTAAATTTTGCATTTTAAATTTTAGATTTCACTTACTTTGGTTTATGCTGTAAAAAAACTATTTTTATGGAAAAAGATAGCCTTTACAACTACACACTAACCATTAATGCGCCACCAAGACATTCAGACCATCCTTCAATCCTCTCCCAGCGTAGAATTGCTCAAATGGCGACACCGTGACCTTATCATTCAGTTTTTTATCAAAGCCTTCAAACAGGAAAAAACGAGCTTAACCGCTGAGAATGTCCACCTACAACTAGCCGATTTTTTAGAATTTAAGGAACTCGACCAAGACGAAGACCACGATATTCAAAAAGGAGATTCTTACGAAGATAAGGCTAAAAAGTACATTCGGAAATGGACGGACAACGGATTCTTGACCAATTATCGGGACGAACAGGGAATTATTTACTACGAACTGTCAGCGCACACGAATAAGACCTTGGATTGGTTGGAGAGTTTAAAAAAGAAGGAATTTGTGGGGGCGGAGTCGAAATTCAAAGATATTTATCAGCAATTGAAGGAGTTGGTAGAATTTACCAATGAGGATGTCAAAGTGCGCCTAAAATTATTGCGCAAGCGGCGTAAGGAGTTGGATAAACAAATTAGAGCCTTGGAAAAGGGTCGAGATGTTCAAGTATTCGAAGACTATCAAGTGATTGAAAAATACCAACGACTAAATCAATTCTCTAAGGAACTACTGTCCGATTTTAAGGAAGTGGAAGATAACTTTAAGGGTATCACAAAAGATATTTATCAGAAACACGCCGATAGCGATTTATCCAAGGCAGATGTGCTTGATTTTACTTTTGATGCCTTGGATGAACTCAAAGACAGTCATCAAGGGAAAAGTTTTTACGCCTTTTGGCGCTTTCTAATGGACCGAGACTTACAAGAGGAATGGGAAGGATTGACGCAACAACTCTACACTATTTTAGAACAGAAGGACTTAGAAACGAGAGATTTCTTTCTCAAAGGCATGAAAAACTACCTCTACGCTTCGGGACAAAAAGTGTCCAAGGCCAATGATAAAATGGCAGACAAACTAAGTCGCATTATTCGAGAAGATGGCTTCACGGAAAAAGCGGCGATTGAAGAGTTGATTCAAGCCATCAAAGGGCATCTAGGCACATTGAGCAAAAAAACGTTGAAAAAGTCGCCCAAAATTTCCATCGAAGTGGATACGCAAGCCATCATTAATCTGCCTTTTGAACGCAAGTTGACTTACGAACTAACCGAAGAAATGGTGTACGATAAGGCCCCGACTCTAGCAGAGAATAATATCTTGGCGGCTAATAATCTGGAGAAAATTCTGCACCAAGATTTTGTGGATAAGAAACTACTGCGTCAACGGATTCGAGCCGTCCTCAACGTGCAGTCGCAAGCCACTCTGCTGGAAGTCATCAATAAATACGGCGGCATCCAAAAAGGCCTACCCGAATTGTTCGGCTATTTCGGTATCTTAAAAGATTTTAAGCATAGCTTCAATGCCGAACGCTCGCAAGAGATAGTTTTTGATAAAGTGAATCGAAAGGCGATTGAGGTGCCAGAAGTAATTTTGGTTAAATGATGAACGATGAATGATGAACGATGAATGATGAACGATGAACGATGAATGATGAACGATGAATGATGAATGATGAATGATGAAATTTAATAGGATAAATGATGCTAAAATAATTTCACAAACAAACAATACTATGTTATGAAAACTAAACAAATTCTTACGGGAGAAGACCCTTTGAAAGAAAAGACACTAATTCTAGCTATCCGAGTGGTTCGCTTGTGCAAATATTTGAAAGAAAAGAAGACGGAATATACTATTTCGGGGCAAATTATTCGGTCTGGAACGAATCCAGGAGCGATGGTGAGAGAAGCAAAAAATGCGGAAAGCTCAAAAGACTTTATTCATAAGTTGGGAGTTGCACAAAAGGAAGCAGCCGAGACCCAATTTTGGTTAGAATTGCTATACGAGACAGATTATATTACAAAAAGAGAGTTTGATTCACTCTACGCCTTGTCTGTGGAAATAATAAAGTTACTTCGTAGTTCAATTCTAACAAAGAAAGCCAATTTAGGACTGTGATTAGTCATGTAATATCAAATAGAACATTACATCGCTATTAATGTTCGCTGTTCATATTTCATCATTCATCGTTCATCATTCATCGTTCAAAATGAATCATCTACAAACAAAAATAAAACCCTACTCCAAAGCCGTTGTCCGCCTACTCAAAGGAACGGTCGATAAGGGCAGTACCGTTTGGCCCGACATTCTCAACTATCGGGACGAAATTCAGGCCTACATCAATCAAATTGGCTTGGAATTAATTTTGCGAGAAGGGGATGGCTACGCTTGTTTGCGACAATTTGAAATCAACGATGAGGGGCAAACAATTGGCTTGGTAGCCCGCCGACAAATTGGGTTTGAAGCCTCCGTATTATTGGTGATGCTGCGGCAAATTTTAGAAGAGTTTGAGGCCAATCCCATCGAATTTCAAACTAACGAAAAGATTATTTTTAAGTCAGAATTGCGGGATGAGTTGGAATTATTTCTACCCGAAAAATACAATCGGGTTCAATTTTTAAAAGAACTCGATACGCACATTAAACGCATCGTAGATTTGGGCTACTTGAAAGAAATGAAGAGCAATTTTGGAGAAGAACCGCGCTATAAACTACACAAAATCATCAAGGAGAAAGTGACGATTGATACGTTGAATGAGTTTAAAGAAAAATTGGAAAATTATGAATAATCTATTCACTACCAGTTCCTCCGAAGCGGGATTTCGCCTACAATACATGGAACTATACAACTGGGGAACGTTCGACGGGCATGTGTTTCGCATCAACCCTCGGAGCAATAACTCGCTATTGACGGGAGCAAACGGCTCGGGGAAAACGACTTTTGTGGATGCGTTGGTGACCTTATTAGTCCCGCTGAAAAAAGACCGTTTTTACAATCAATCATCGGGCGTAGAAAAGAAGGGGGACCGTACGGAAGAGAGTTATATTTTAGGACATTACGGCAATATTCAGAAGGAAGGAGAACTAAGTGCGAGAACGCAATCGCTGCGAAAAAAGGATACGTATTCGGTATTACTGGCCAGTTTTTCCAATCAGGCGCAAAAGACGATTACCTTATTTCAAGTGCGGTATTTTAGTAATGGCCAACTGAAAAGGGTGTTTGGCATTGCCCATCGGCCACTAGAAATTACGAAGGATTTTTCCAATTTTGATAATCGGGGAAATTGGCGGCGGCAATTAGATAAGCAGTATAATCAAAACAGCAAGCGCCGTCAAATCGAATTCTCGAAAGGGCCAACCGATTACGCCCAACGGATGATACAACTGTTCGGAATGCGGACGGATAGAGCACTGAATCTGTTCAATCAAGTAGTGGGTATCAAAGTACTAGGCGATTTGGATGAGTTTATCCGAACGAATATGTTGGAATGGAGGGATGCGGAAAACGAATATTTGCAACTGAAGGATAGCTTCGTCACATTGATGAACGCCAAGAACAATATTGACAAAGCCAAGGAGCAAATTGCGCAGTTGAAGCCGATAGATAAAATGGCGAAACAGTTGGAAGAAGCGACACAAAAGTTTAAAGCCATTCAACTGGAAAAAGAATTGGCGGTCTTTTGGTTTGCCACCAAAGGAAAAGAATTGGCTACTTTGGAAATGGAACAACTGGCCAATCAAGTCGCTATTTTAGAAGAAAATATTGATTCCTATAAAACGGAACAAGAGGAGTTACGGGAAAAAGCAACGAACTTGGCGGTGCAAATCGAAACCGATACCGTCGGGCGACAAATCCGAGAATTGGGCGCCGAAATTCGGCGGCTGGAAAAGCAGCGAGATACTCGACAAAGTAAGTTAAAAGACTATACTGCCATCGCCGATAAAATCAACTTTGCCCACCGACCGACCGAAGAAATATTCTACGAGCAAAGAGAGCGGGCAAAGGGCGAAAAGCAGCAATGCGAGGCGAAGAAAGAGCGGGAAATGGAGCAGTTGCGACTCGCCAAAAACGAGCAGGACGAATTGGCCAACCAAATCCAAATTGGAGTGGAAAATATTAAAACCCTGCGGCTCAACAAAAACAATATTTCGGGTCGAGTGGCTGAAATTCGAATGAACATTTTAGAACAAGTGGGCGCTACCAAAGAAGAAATTCCCTTCATTGGCGAATTGATTCGAGTGGACGAATCGGCCAAAGACTGGGAAGGGTCGATTGAAAAAGTGTTGCATAATTTTGCCTTACGGCTGATTGTCCCCGAAAAGTATTATTACCAAGTTAACAAATACGTCAATAGCACCAACCTGCGAGGGCGCATCACTTACCAACGGTACAAACCAACGACTAATCTCAAAAACTTTCAGGTGCCAACGAATAAAAAGGCGCTGATTCACAAACTGTCGTTTAAACCTAGAAATCCTTACAAAGATTGGGTAGAGCAGCAAATTAGTACGCAGTTTAACTATATCTGTGCGGAAAATTTGGGGGAGTTCAATCAGTTAGAAAAAGCGATGACTCGTCGGGGACTGATAAAATTTGGTCGAGGGAAGCACGAAAAGGATGACCGTCGCCACATCTTGAGTAAGGAGAATTATGTGCTAGGTTGGGACAACACCGAAAAATTGGCGTGGTGGCGGCAAGAAATCAAGCGGCTACGAGAACAAGAAACGAGTAACGGGCGAAGAATTAGAAATCTGCAACAAAATATTCGAGACCTCGATGTGCGCAAAGATAATTTCTACGATTTGTATAAATTGTTCACCAAATACGACGAGATTCACTGGCAACACTACGCCGAACAAGTGCAGACAAAACGGGAACAGTTGAAAGTGTTAGAGGCCACCAATGATAAGGTGAAAGCCCTGCAAGAACAATTAAAAGATGTAAAAGTACAAATTAAGGAAAAGGAACGCCAAATTGATACCACCAAAGACCAAAAACGACGGGTTGAAATTGGTAGAGAACAGGCAGCGCATCGACTGCAACAGTACGAGCAGACATTAGTTAACCTGCCCGAACCCGTGGCATCGGACTTGACCACCTTCGAGCAGCAACACGCACAACTACAACAGGTTACTTACGAAAATCTGCCCAGCAGCGAGTCTAGTTTACGCAACGAAAAAGCGAATCAGCTACGTCGATTGGACAACCAAAAAGCGAAACTCAAAGAGCAGTTGATTCCCAAAATCAGCGCCTTTAAAAATCCGAACGAGTCCATCGTCGCCAAGTTCAAAACGTGGCGGATGGACGTTTACCAGTTGCCCGATAGTGTGGAATACGTACAAGCCTACCAACAAAAATACGAAGAACTGAAAGCAGAAGATTTGCCCAAATACGAGAAGAAGTTCAACGAATATTTGGAGGAAACCATCATTAACAAAGTCGCTGATTTTAAGTTTTTCTTTGACCGTTGGGTAGGCGATATTAAGGATAACATCAAAGCGTTGAACGAAGCGTTGAAGGCCATCGATTTCAATAATGTACCGAAAACGTATATCCAGTTGGTATCGCTCAATCGCCCCAAAGCGGACATTGATGAATTTAACCAACTACTCTACAAATCCATCCCCAATTTTAAAGAATTGGACGCCTCTATTGATGGCAAACGGCGTCATTTTGAAAGACATATCCAACCATTGATTGAGAAATTAGCGGACGAAAAATGGCGAACTAAAGTGATGAAAGTGCGAACTTGGTTCGAGTACCGGGCCGAAGAATTTTACAGTGAAAACGACCAAAAATTTAAGACCTATTCGGGCATGGGCCAACTATCAGGTGGAGAAAAAGCGCAGTTGACTTACACGATTTTGGGTTCAGCCATCGCCTATCAATTTGGCTTGACGCAAGCAGGCATGAATAATAACTCCTTCCGCTTTATTGCGATTGATGAAGCCTTTAAAG
Source organism: Bacteroidota bacterium (assembly GCA_039024375.1). Classification (GTDB taxonomy): domain Bacteria; phylum Bacteroidota; class Bacteroidia; order Chitinophagales; family Saprospiraceae; genus JAFMDF01. Next base: position 28,900 of record JBCCQK010000020.1, on the reverse strand, counting down.
CACAAGACGAAGACAAAGCCCAGTATTTGATGAAGTTGTGCAAGCAGTTACATCTACAATTATTGGTCGTCACCCCGAGCGATAATTTACACATCGTAGAGCCGCATATTTCCTTCGTCCACTACGTAGAACGCCGCAACGACCGCAACTCTTGGTTGTACGATATGCCGATTCAGCAATTTCAGGATGAACGGGAACGGTATGACGGTACACGGGTTGAAGTAAATAGTATATGATAAATCCCGCAGAAATAAAGACCAAGGCAGCCCGTAAATACAAAGCTTTTTTAGTGGCCTTGGTAGAAGGACAGCCTTTCTTTCCACTGGTCATAACGGGGAATAAACGTCCAAGTGCCACGCTGGATACTTTCAAAAAAGAGCTACTCGCTTTGGTCAATCAGTCCAAAGAAAAAAGAGGATTTGGCTACACCATCGCTTACGAAAATCGGAAGACCAAATTGTTGGGCTTACAGTCGCTTCCTACCAAAATCACCTTCGAATCGGAGGCTGATTTTTTAAAGTTTTTACAAAAAGAAAAGGAAGTGAACCGCTTCAAAGTGGCGGTCGAACATATTCTAGCGACTTTCCCCGAATTGCGAGATTGGGTACTTAAATACCCACTAAAAGTAGTAGCCAATTTGGGCGATTGGGGAGGTTTGCTAAAAGTAGGCGAGTATTTCAAAAATCGTCCTAAACCCAATCTGTATATCCGAGAGCTACCGATAAAAATCCATACCAAATTCATTGAACGACACAAAGGGATTCTGCGAGAATTACTGGATATTTTAACGGCCGAAACGGTATTATTCAACGAGTCGCAGTTTGAAAAACGCTTTCATTTAAAATACAGCGAACCACTGGTTCGATTTAAAGTATTGGATGTACAAATTGCGCAACAACATTTTTCGGGCCTAACGGATTTATCCATTTCCGTTAGTCAATTTTGCCAACTAGAATTGCCCATCGAACGAGTACTCATCGTAGAAAATAAGACCAGTTTATACACTACTTTAACGTTACCACTGGAAGAAAAAACGATAGCTATTTTTGGCAAAGGCTTTCAAATTAGCAATATTAAAAAAGCGGAATGGTTGACAAAAGTAGCTATTTATTACTGGGGCGATTTGGACGCACAGGGCTTCGAGATTCTATCCCAAATGCGGGGCTATTTTCCACAAGCGCAGAGTTTTTTAATGGACGAAGTAACTTTCGAAACTTTTTTTGAAGAAGATTTAGGTACGCCGTCGAAAGTAACTGCAACGTTAAACTTGACGGAATCGGAAACTATTTTATACCAAAAATTACGGGCAAAGAATTGGCGATTGGAGCAAGAAAAAATTCCGCTAGGTTACGTTCGAAAGAGGTTAGAAAAGATTACAGCCACGTAACACGACTCTCCAGAGTCGTACCCGCTGCCTCTTCCAAGTCGCAACGTAACCTAAATCTCCTTTCGTAACACCTCCAGAGGCGGACTCGAAACCACCTCTCGACTATTCAACATCCCAATAACAATCGTTAAAAGCGTAATACTAAAAAACACGACAAAAGGCGGCAGTACCCTAGGCGTAAAGGGAATTTCAAATTGGTAGGTAGCCAGCAACCAACTAATACCAAAAGAAAGCACAATACCTGTAAAAGTAGAAAGCGTTCCGAGCATAAAATACTCAAAACCGTTGATGCGTAGAATTTGCCCTCGATTCGCTCCAAGCGTCCGCAACAAAACACTTTCTTTGATACGCTGATATTTGCTCAAAACAACAGAACTAATCAAGACCAAAAGCCCCGTCAAAATGCTGAACAGCGCCATGAACTTAATAACGAAAGAGACTTTATCCAGTATGGTATCGACGGTTTTCAAAATTTGCGTGAGGTCAATGACAGAGACGTTCGCAAAACTTTTGACCAAATCCCGCTGAAAATTCCCCGAAACTTCTTCGTCGGGCGTTCTCGTGACGACAACGTGGAACTGTGGCGCATTTTCCAAAATACCTTCGGGAAAAATGACAAAAAAATTCGTTTGTAACTGCCCAAAGTTGATTTCTCGAACGTCGCTGATGTACGTTTCCAAGAGAGCGCCTTGTACGTTGAACTCCAATTTTGACCCCACTTCGGCTTTCATATCTTCCACAATATTCGTGGCCACCGACACCCAAACCGTATCACTTTCGGGGCGGTCGGCGTGCCAGATACCTTCGACGATTTTTTCCGAAGCGGTCATCGAATCTCGGTACGTTACCCGATACTCCCGATTATAAGCCCAATTCGCTTTATGGGTTTCGGTTGTATCTTTTCGATTGGTGACCTTATCAATACCGTCAATCGTTTCCAAGCGCATGGTCACAATCGGAACGTTTTGAATGATGGGTAAATCGTACGATTCGACCAATTGGACGACCTCTTCCCGTTGGTTGGTCTGAATGTCGTACATAATCATATTAGGTTGGTCGCCTCTTCCTGTAAACTCTACTTGATTCAGTAACAAATCTTGGGTGAAAAATAGGGTAGAAATGAGGGCCGTCCCCAATCCGATAGAGACCATCAAAATGAGCGTTTGATTATTCGGTCGGTACAAATTGGCAATACTCTGCCGCCAGACGTAGCTCCACTTGACGGGGAAAAAACGCTTGACCGCCCACCTGATGAACTGGGCAACGCCCGCCAATAGTAAAAAAGAAATGGCGACGACGGCAATAAATCCAACGGCTGTCGCTATTCTGCCCGTTTGGTACCAAGTAAATCCGCCAATAAACAAAGCAATGAGCGCAATGACTAGCCAACGCAATGGGTCTTTGGCACCCGCATCAGGTTCGTAGGACGCTCGCAAAGTGCGCAGTGGGGAAATCTTTCGAATACCCAAAAGGGGAATGAGGGCAAATAAAACCGCTACGGCGACGCCCGTCAGAATACCCAAAAAAACGGCACTTAGAGAAATATCGGTACTGACATTTTCCAATGGAAGAAATTCGCCCAAGATGATGGGTAGTATTTTTTGTAAAAGACTGCCTAGTAGGGCACCTGCAATGGCGCCCAACAGTCCCATGATTAAAATTTGCAGTAGATAGATAATGAAAGCTTGGCGTCCACTAGCTCCCAAAGTCCGTAAAACAGCAACCGTACTCAACTTGCTTTTAATGTAAATATGAACGGCACTCGCCACACCGATACAGCCTAAAATGAGGGCAATAAAACCGACTAAATTTAGAAAATCGGTCATAGCATTAAATGCCCGTCCCAAATTTTCCTTTCGTTCTTCGATGGTATCGTAGCCCATAGCGGCGGGCCGTAGCGTAGCTTCTAGCGTATCAATGAGCGATTCGGCAACGAGGTCCTCTTTCAGTTTGTAATAATAATTGTACTCGACTCGACTGCCGAATTGAATCAGTCCCGTGGCTTCCAGAAACTGTTTAGGAATATAAACGACGGGCAGCACGGCCCCCGCAAACCCCGAACGTCCGGGCGCAGAATTGAGTTGCCCCGCAATGGCAAAAGTAACGTTGCCTACCTTGACGGAATCGCCAATGGCTAGGCCAAATTGCACCATTAAGGTCTTTTCAACCAAAGCGGTTTGACCATTGCGAAAAGTGCGTCTAGAGTCTAGCGGTTCGGTCGCAAATTCGCCGTAATAAGGGTAGTTTCCTTGGAGGGCGTTGACCTGCACCATGCGGGTGTCGTCCGTTTTGGGCAGGTAAATCATGGAGGCGAAAGACGCCAAATCGGAGCGTTCCGCTTCGATGTACTTAATTTTCTCGTTGATGGAGTCGGGCATTGGAAAATTGCTTTCCACCACCAAATCGGCCCCGAGTAACTTTTTGGCTTCTCCGTTGATATCCGTTTGTAAGTTTTCACCAAAAGAACTGATGGCAACCAAGGCCGCAATGCCCAAAACAATGGAGGAAACAAATAGGAAGAGACGACTTCGATTGCGTCGGCTGTCTCGCCAAGCCATTTTTACTAACCAAGGAAAATTGATATGATTCATTGCGTTTGCACCTAGAAGCGCTAAAGTTCCAATTTAGGTAGATTTAATTTTTTCTATTCCCCTATCTTACTTTTGATTCCTCAAAAAATGATGTAACTTAGCGAGCAGTAAATATTGTTAAAAACAGCAAATCTAACAAGACAAATAATATTAGGTTCTATTTCCCCTTGCATTATCTCCCCCCTTTCCCTAGTTTTTAGTCCAAGTACCCTTTTTTTCGGACGAAGCAATTATTCAAAGGCGCTCTAGAGGTGCTTCGCTATTCATGTCTGAGTAATTTCCTAGTAATATCATCTAAGTACTATCTAACTAATAAACTGCTATCAATTAACTACTATGATGAAACCGATAAAGACGATTATCATTGAAGATGAATCTATTTTTCGTAAAAGTTTGAGCGTCTATCTACGCAATCGACCCGAGTTCGAAATGGTCGGTGACTTTGCCGACGGTGCGCCCGCTTTGCAGTTTTTGAAGCGAAGAAATGAAGTAGCCGTAGCCATCTTGGACCTCAATCTACCTACAACGGACGGCTTGGAAATGACTAGAGAAATATTGGCCATTAACCCAAATATTAGTATTCTGATTTTGTCCCAAGAAGGAGAGAAGTCCTTAATTCTACAGGCCTTAAAAAATGGAGCGCACGGTTACGTGACCAAAGATGCCCCCATTGATGAATTGCTGGTAGGCATCAAAGCCTTGGCGAAGGGGAACAATTATTTTTCTAGTAATATCGCTGCTAAGGTAATGATTCGGTACAGTCGAAATAGCCCCGGCGTTGCTTCGACCAATATAAAACCTTTTATCACCAACCGGGAACAACAGATTTTAGAATTTTTGTACAAAGAATTAACCAATCAAGAAATTGCGGATAAACTCTTTATCTCGCCCAGAACAGTTGATACCCATAAACGCAATTTGCGAAAAAAGCTAAATGTCAAAAGCAGTGTTGGTCTCATCAAATACTATTTGAATCATTTTCAGCAAGGCAAGATTGTTTCCTCATTTTGACGCTGCTTAATTCTATCGTCCATTTGCGTAAATTACGTAGTTTTAAATAGAAATTACGGTTTATGAGTATTTTATAAGCAATCACATACAACTATCTTTGCTTCCGTAAGCAGCAATAAAGACTACTTGAAAGTTCAAAAGCTAAGCAATTGGCGTCCAAGTTTTACATTTCCAACAAAAAAAAATGTAATGCTCAACGCTGCGATGTTAGATTAAATATTGTACTTTCAGACAATTGTGATACGAGAAAACTTCCTCTTCAAATTAACCCTTCTCTACCGTAATTGTATCCCCCCTTATCTATTTATTGCCATCCCCTCTTATACACCAATTTTACTACCACTTACGAATTACAAATAAATATTTACAGGTTAGCTTGCTGGCTTTTCGAAGTAACAAGTACTTAGTTTTGTAATGAAACAGACATTACTTTCTGTCATGCTACCCTCTAACAATATTTTAATCATTTTGCCGGGAGCGATGCACTTTTCCTCCCGAAAGACTATTCTTTAACTTTTTAACCGGTAAACTAATTCGTAATGAAAAAATTATCCCTTTTAATGGCATTTTTTTGCCTAACACTCGTAGCTGCAACGGCTCAGACCAACTCTGCTAATTCTACCGTTGAGGGGAATGCTACACAAATTGACATCGTACAGACTGGTGCGGACAATAATGTTTTGAGTACTTCGAACGGAAATGACAACAACATTGGATTTCGCCAAGAAGGCGGCCAAAATGGAACTGCCGCTACGTTTATTGGTAATAATATTGGAAGTACCACTCGTCAAACGGAAGGTAGCCGAAACAGTGCTACGCAAACGTTAACGGGCGATAATATTCAATCCGCTTTATTGCACACGGGTAGCGACAACGTAACGAACCAAGATATCAGTGGTAATGATAACGTTACTCAAATTTTATTGACGGGTAACACTAACACCGTTATTCAGACCCAAACGGGGGCTACTAACAGCGCCAACTTGATTACTACGGGTGATAATAACCGAATCACTTCTGACCAAACAGGTGACAATCAAAGCATTCTAACGGAGCAGTTAGGAAATGGTAACACGGCCGTTTTGGGTCAAAGTACTTCCGTTAACTTTATCGACGCAATCCAAGAAGGAAACGGTAACACCGCTACTATTTTCCAAACAGGCACCAACAACTTAGCGGGCGACGGTGGAAACCGAACCGTGCAGTTGGGAGATGATAACCAGTTATCAATCACTCAGGATGGCGCAGGTAACGGCGCATTCAGTACGCAAACGGGTAATACCAACGCTACTTCTTTGAATCAAACGGGTGATGCCAACTTCATCATTTCTAACGTAACGGGTTCAGGAAATACGCAGAACATCACTCAGACAGGTAACTAAGATATAGTTGTAACGTTTGTTCGCAAACGTTTTTATATAGTTTCAAATTAAGGGGGAAGCGTTATGCTTCCCTACTCTTAAACTAAACTTTATAACCTGAATGAGCATGATGAGCAAGCAAATCGTTGTAGGTTTATTAGCTAGCTTTCTTGCTTTCAGTGAATTGAGTGCTCAGCAGTTATCCATCGAGGATATGTTGCTGGAGCCCAGCGCCTTATTACAAGACGAACTTGGAAATGGAAGTAATGCGGCCTATCAAAAAATTGAGGGCAACAATAACACGATAAGCCTTGAACAATTACAGCAGCGTGGACAACAGTTAAATTTAGTCCGAACGCTGCAAGTAGGGAACGATAATGAGGCCTTTTTGGAACAACTTGGCGCAGGCAACCAATTAGTATTAATTCAAAATGGAACGGCCAACGTTTACAGCATCGTACAAGAAGGAATCAACAATCAGACCGTCGCCATCCAGAATGGAAATGATAACTTAATTACTCAGGAATTGATGAACGCCAATGGAGTGTATTCGGAATTTATCCAGAATGGTAACGGCAACGAAATCATACATATTACGAATGGCTTTGTGGACCAACGATTCATTATTCGACAAAATGGGAATGGTTTGAAAGCAACGGTCATACAGTCGAATTGATTTTTGGTGGTCAGAGAAATCGAACGGCTGGCCGCTAAAAATCAATTACTATGAAACAAAGACAAACAGCCTTTTCATTTTTGAGTGTAGCTGTTTTTTTACTTATATTTGTATCGCCTACTAAAGGCGAAAAGATAGTTTCTACTGACAAAATAGCCTACTTCACAGACAGCCAACTTTCAGAAAAGTGCTGCCCCTCTACAGAAAAAATACCCAGCTCCCTCAGTTTGTCCTCACGTGATTATGGGCAAAAGTACTCCTCACAGACAGATACAACTAAGAAAAAAATAACGCTGCCGAACAAAGGTATCGGTCAGAAAAAAAATCCCCCTAGAGCCTCGTCGATGGAAGTAGATGGATTATTGCTGAATACGACATTTAGTCCCGGTGGCTACGATTTTTATGTGGCTTTGTCCCAAAATTTCACACCGCCTAACGGTGCTTACGGTTACCATATAGTCGTGAAGGAATACGAAGGAAGAGGCGTCAATATCACCTTGGCTGTGGAAGTCAATGGTAAGCAATTGGTGTATCGCCGAATGCGTCCCATTTATCCCGCAGTTAATGGACTAGCTATTTCCGTGGCTAATTACCTCAGCGGCTATTTGACCAGAGGTGACCATTTGAGCGGCGTAGATGCGGATGGTAATTTTATTGATATTCAACAAACGGATGTGACGCGTCGCATCAAAACGCCTTTTGACATTTATTGAGAATATATTTAGATTTTCAAATGTCTTAAAATCAGTGGTTTGCAGCTTTTTAGAGCGTCAGATTGAAAATTGATAGAAGACAGATGTCAGACCGTCTATTTCATAGACTGTCAGAAGTCAGATAACTCAAGATTAATACAATGATATTCAGTTATTTGAGTCGTATAATTCTGACTTCTGACAGAAAAATGTAATTTTTCGGTCTCGCTTCTGACCTCTAGCCAATATCAGTTTTTTTGCTGACTATCTATTAGAAAAATTATTGATGGTTTGATTGTTAGATGGCTTAATGGTTTTCGTATAACGTTGACAATCAAGCCATCAAACAATCATTTCAACAAACCCATTCCTTTTCCAATGTTTTATCACGGCTAATCAGAGCTGAATTTGACGCATTTAGTGACACGACAAAAAGAAATGTGTTTTTCAAATCTCAGAAATTCCCACCTCTGGTTAGTTTTTGGACCACCCAAATTCTTTGAAAACAAATTACTTGAAACGTTACAACTATTTATAAATGAATCAACATAGAACTTTACTCATTGGCTTGTTTTTCGTGGTGGCGAGCAGCTTTTCTGGCTTAGCAGCACAACAGTTAGTTTATCGGCCCATTAATCCCGCCTTTGGTGGCGAAACCTTCAATTACAGTTGGTTGCTCAGTTCCGCACAGGCGCAAGACGCTACGGAAGACCCCAGCGCAGGGTCAGCAACTTCTAGTTTCCAACGAGCGACCAATATCGAAACTTTCCAACAGCAGTTGAATAGTCAATTATTAAGTCAGCTATCTCGAAACTTAGTCACAAGTCAGTTTGGTGAAGATGGCCTAGACGATGGTACTTACAACATTGGTACGTTAGAGGTTAGCGTTGCCACAACCCTTGATGGAGTCAATATTTCGATAATTGATACAAACACAGGCGAGTCAACGGAGGTCATTATTCCATTTTTTTAATAAGCTGTAAGGCCATCAGCCGCTACCCAGAACGGCCAAATCAAGGAACAGAAGAAAGGGGTAACTATTCAGCATTCCATATTAGAAATATCTAAAAAGACAAAATAGTCAATACTACCGCTCGAAATAGTCAATACTCCTGCTTGAAAAAACTATGTGGACTTTATGAGCTGTATGGACTTTATGGTAAAAAAATAGTGCTAATTAGTTACAGAAAAAGTTATTAAAAGGAGTAAATAGTTATTCGATATTCGGTATTGGTCTAGATGTTGACGTCAACGTTTAAACTAATAACCAATAACAAATACACGAATAGCATCTTATTTGAAACTAGTATAAAAACACAATGGGCAAACGATTATTAAAAAACTGGTTCGCCCTGTTCGGTACGCTGCTATTATGGTCCAGTTGTGGCACCTTATTGCAGCAGCCCGTACAGTCAGAACCCGCCAGAATTGGGGAATCCACCCAAACGGCGATTGACTTAAAAAATTTACCGCCACCGAAGGAAAAAATTGTGGCGGCCGTTTATCAGTTCCGCGACCAAACGGGGCAGTACAAAACGGGCGGTGGCTTCTCGACGGCCGTCACGCAGGGAGCGACGAATATCTTAATAAAAGCGCTCAAAGATTCGGGGTGGTTCATTCCCATCGAACGGGAAAATGTCAACAATCTACTCAACGAACGAAAAATTGTTCGAAATACCCGAGCACAGTTTAACGCCAAAGGCGGCCTAAAACCACTACTGTACGCCAGCGTCCTGCTGGAAGGAGGTATTATTTCCTACGACCAAAATGTGATTACGGGAGGAGCAGGATTGCGCTACTTTGGAGCGGGCGGCTCCGAACAATATCGGCAAGATAGAGTAACGGTTTATCTAAGGGCGATTTCGGTACAAACGGGCGAGGTATTGAAAGTCATTTACACTTCTAAAACTATACTGTCCCAATCGGTGGACGTAGGCTTATTTCGATTCGTTAGTTTTGGAAAATTATTGGAAACGGAAACGGGATTAACCTACAACGAACCCACACAAATCGCCGTTTCGGAAGCGATTAATAAAGCCGTTCAAGGAATGGTCATCGAAGGCATAGAGGATAAAATGTGGAACTTAGGGGAGCGCCGTTTCGAAGCCGATGAGCAAATCAAGGCCTATAAAAAAGAAAACGAAGAAGCGCCGCAGATTGATTTTTTGGGTAAAAAGCAGGACAATCGAAGAAAAAAATACGCTGCGAATTTTAGTACAGCTAGCTTACTGTACGCTGGTGATTTTCCCAATGCGCGTACTCGCACGGGCGTAGAATTTGGCTTTAACTACGAACTAAATCCAACGATTGGTTTTCAAGCCAACTACGGCATCGGCAGTATGGAAGCAGAACGCTTTTACTTTTCTAATGTCAGCTATTTGGAAGCGAATCTGAATTACCGAGCCTTACCCTACGACGTTTTTACACCGTATATCTTTGGTGGCCTCGGCCTAATTACCGAAAACGACAAGCATCCGTTTGATTTTGCGGTGCATACTTTTAGTAAAGCTAACGTGGGAGTTGGTGTGGAACTACTGCTAAATGACCGTTTCAGTGTTCGAGCCTCTTTGGATTATAACGTCATTTTGAGTGATAATTTGGACAGGATAGAGCAGGGGCGTTATAACGATTTTTACTGGCGCGGCAACGTCGGTGTAAAGTACTATTTTGGAACACCGTTGAAAGGCAAGCGAAAATTTAAAGTGAACTCTGAGTACGATAAGTAAAAAATGTAAAATTAAAGTAACTACTTACCACCCTATATTGAAAATGCCAAAACAGTATAAAATAGTCAATGCTACTGCTCGAAAAAAACTTTATGAACTTTATAAGCTGTATGTACTTTATGGTAAAAAAAGTGCTAAGTAGTTACAAATTAAAAATATAAGGTTTTAAATTTCAAAGTGAAATGGTGATTTTGAACTAGGAAAGCCCATTCATTTTTTGTCACTAACGGTCGTGAAACCTTTGACTTTTACTATTTAAACTTCTAATTTAGAATTCCTTCCCCCCTTTGCAAATGCAAGGTATAAAGTAAGAATAATAAGTTTCCCCCTTCATACTTCATACCTACCCTCCACCACTTTACAAGAGAAAACGGAAAAAATGAAATTCTCCTATACAATTGTGCCATTATTACTGATAGTACTATTTGGCGGCTGTCGAGAAGACACTATCAAACCGACGCTGTTCGGTTCGATGGTCGGTACAGTCATCCGAGATGCTGACAACGTTGCAGTAAACAATGCGATTATTTCCACTACGCCGCCGACCAGTTTAATACTGACGGACGAGTTCGGTCGTTTTGCGCTCAACGATATTGAACCAGGGACTTATACCATTCGGGCCGAAAAAGAAGGTTTTGCTTCACAAGTAGAATCGGTCACTGTCTTTGAAGAAAAGACGGCCAACGTCATTATTAAATTGGCGCCTGACACCCTATCCAACGTTGCGCCGACGGCGCCCCAATCCCCCATACCAGCAGATAATAGCGTTGACCAAGCGGTGACGACGACGTTAGCTTGGGTAGCATCGGACAATGACCGAAATGACCTATTGACTTACGATGTGCTGCTCTGTACAGGAAGTCAAACCAACTGCGAAATGGTAGCCATGGATTTGTCAGACGACACTTTACGGGTAGCCAATCTAATCCACAACACGGTCTATTTTTGGCAGGTCATTGCTAAAGATAAAGCGACGCAAGTATTTAGCAATATTTGGAGTTTTAAAACGAAGCCCTTTCCGCCGCACCGATTTGTTTACACCAAATTGGTCGATGGGAAATACGATATATTTTCGGCAGACGAATCGGGTGAAGAAATCCAATTGACCTTTGGTACAGGAAGTAATTATCGACCAAGAATCAGTCCTGACCGTCAAAAAATTGCCTTCATCGGTAATTCGGGCATCGAACCGCATTTGTTTGTGATGAATCGAGACGGCTCTAATTTACGACAAGTGACTAGAGAAGTCTCCATTGATGGGTTCAATAATTTTGATTTGGACTTTGCTTGGTCGCCTGGAAGTGACCAATTACTTTACATGAATAATACGATGCTCTATGCCATCAACGTCAACGGAACTGGATTACGTGCGGTGGCACAAGCGCCCGATGGCTACACTTTTTCGGAAGTAGATTGGCAGTTTCTGGCGGCGGGTAATCGCATCGTAGCGAGAGTAACAGGAACAACGATTTATGAATCGGACATTTTTATTTTGGATTTGGAAGGCAATTATTTACGGCAAATTTTTACGGATATTCCCGGCGGGACGGGCGGTTTACAATTCTCCATTGATGGAAAATTTGCGTTGTACACCCACGATGTATCGGAGTTTGAAAATGCGGCGGGGCGTCAATTGGACAGTAGAATTTTTGTAAAAAACTTAGAGAATAACGTCACCTTCGACCTATCGGCGATTGAGTTTCGTGGAAAGGTAGTGGGCACCAACGATTTGGACCCCAGATTTTCGCCCGACGGCGCTAAAATCATTTTTGTCAATACGAATAATGACGGTATTTCCGTGCGAAATATTATGACAATGGATATTGACGGGCGCAATCGAACGGTTTTATTTGAAGGTGCTGAAATGCCCGATTGGCAATAGGATAGGTAGTGGCTGATACTTTAAAAGTATCTGTCACTTTAATTTAATTTATGAACAAACACTCACAATACGTAATGGTTAGCCTGTTACTGATGCTGTGGTCATCGGCAATATGGGCGGCACGTCCCGATACCAATATCGTGGTGCCAATGCCCATTATCACGGCGAACACACCCGTTTGTGAGAACGCTACCTTAAAATTAGAAACACCTTTTCAAGATGGCGTCATTTTTCACTGGTACGATACGGAAGATAACGAGATTTCGGTCGTAGCTACTGCTAGTGTGCCCGATATGCAGTTGTCGATGGCGGGTACGTATCGTCTAATTGTCGAACAAGCAGGCTGCTTTTCAGAACCCGCCACTATCGAAATTGCGGTAACCCCTCGTCCCGATACGCCTACGACCGCCAGTAATAGCCCCATTTGTGAAGGGGAAACCTTACTCTTAACTAGTCCAGATTTACCCAATACGACCTATAAATGGATTGACCCTTTTGGAACGGTCATCGCCAACGAACGAAACACAACCATCAATAATATTCCCAAGGAATTGGCGGGCGATTATTTTTTAGAAATCACCCAATTCGGTTGTTCTAGCCCTTTAGGCGGAACGAAGGTGGGCATTATTGCTATCAACGAAATTCCCGAATTGACCGTCAGTGGTCCCGCTTGCGAAGGAGATTCTTTATTGATTCGAGGGCCGAGAGTGGCCGATGCGACCTATAATTGGACGGGGCCGAATGGTTTCGAATCGGATAATGTGGACTCTTTACTTTTTGAATCGGTCAACACTTCGTTGAATGGAGAATTCTCTCTTTTTTTAGAAGCAGATGGTTGTCGAAGTCCCGTCGGAACGATAGAGGTTGATGTCTTTGCCAAACCATCGGTCACTTTTAGTGGTGGCGGTACTATTTGTGCGGGCGAAGAGACCGATGTGTTAATTAGCCTGACGGGAAGCGCCCCTTTCGATTTTGCTTATACCGTCAACGACGTAGAACAAACACCGATTGAAACGAGTGCCGCCGACTTAGTATGGACGCAAAGTCCCGATGCAGATAAAATATACGTCCCCATAAAAATGACGGATAAAAACGGTTGTCCCGCTAAATTGGAAGGTAGTGCTAGCATTTTGGTGCAAGAAAGGCCTACGGTTAGCTTAATAGCCGATACAATTTGTGACCCCATTAACGAAAATTATCGAGTAGCGGTTTCCGTCAAAAATGGGGCTTCACCTTATCAATTCGAAGGACTCGAAGGGGAGTTGACTGATAGTCTTTTTTTTAGCGAATGGATTCCCAATGAAGCATCTTATCAATTGACCGTTAGCGACGAAAATGGCTGCTCTTCCGAAACCATTTCGGGTAGCTACGTGTGTCCCTGCCAAACGGATGCGGGACAAGCTAAAGACACCGTACTAGCAATCTGTGGCGAAGAATCAGCGACTATTATCCACTTATCAGACGAGCAATTGGACGCCAATGACCAATTATTTTTTGTCTTGCACGATAGTCCTAATGGATTGGGAAATATATTGGCCTCCAACACCGAACCTAGCTTCGCACTAGAGGAAAATTTGACGACTAATCAAACCTATTATATCTCTCCGATTGCGGCTAGTCGAGTGGACAATTTTCTCGATTTGAATGACCGTTGTCTATCTATTGGTTTGCGAATTCCCGTTACGTTTTTGCCGACGCCCGCTCAACCGAGTATCGACGGTGTGGCAAATATATGTCCCGGTACAGCATTGGAACTTACCACGAGTGCTTCAGCCAACGGAGCGGTTTATACTTGGGAAACACCTTTTGAAATCCTAGAAACGACTACACCGCAATTGGTGATTGACCCCGTGAGTGGGGATTATTCGGGGGATTTTCGGGTGAGGGTAACGCAGGATGACTGTGTCTCTCCCGCTTCTGCGCCTTTTATCTTGGAAGTAACCATTCCGTCGGGGCAGGCGGATGCGGGGTCAGATACTATTTCCTGTGGTCAACCGACGATTAATTTAAACGCCAAAGCACCCGATTTTGGGTTTGGTCAATGGGTAGATGATAACGGCGCTTTTGTAGAAGATACGAGCGACCCGAAAAGTCGAGTTAGTAGTTTACAGGAAGGTCGAAATGTCTTCTATTGGGTGTTATCTACCGACGATTGCCCCAACTACGAAAGCGATTCGGTGGTCGTGGGTTATCGGCCCAACGCCACTGCGGTCAACGATAATTTCACCTTAGCCGAAGAAGCCGTTTTTCTCGATATTAATGTGTTGGAAAACGACCGAATGCCCGAAGATTTTAGCTTCGAAGTACTGCCTTTCACCGAACCCAATCAAGGAGTTGTGGAAGACCAAGGCCACGGTAATTTTACCTACCGTCGCCCTTTCAACGGCTTTCGAGGGAACGTTGCTTTTGAGTATCTACTTTGCTTCGAAACCCCCACTTGCCCCACCCAATGTGATACGGCGGCCGTCCTCATCGACGTTCTTTTGAATCCGAACGACCCAGGGGTTTACATCCCCGATGGCATTACCCCCAACGGCGATGGTCTCAACGACCAATTGATTATTCAAGGTATCGAAAATTACGAGCAGAACGAATTAATCCTCTTCGACCGTTGGGGCAATCAAGTCTTTCAAGCGAGTCCCTACGAAAATAATTGGGATGGGACTTATCAAAATACGGGCCTACCCGAAGGGGCTTATTATTATATTTTAAAGACGGATGTGACGAATAAGGAGACGTTGAAAGGGCGGGTATACATTATTCGTTGAGCAATTAATAATGTGTAATGGGCAATTAGCAATGTGCAATTAGGGTTGTACGAAGTCTGCAAATTAGGACTTGATGTAACACAGATTGAACGGGTGTTGATTACCCATAAGTTTTGAGCGACTTATTTTAAGGGCTTTAGCCCTGACACTGTCTGTAGAAACGAGGAAAAATCTGCGGAAAAACAGCAAAGGAGCTTTAGCTTCGGCACTAAAAGGATAGGGTCGAGGCTACGCCCCTTCTAAAACTACTGAAAAAATAGTTTCTACAGACAGATTCGAAGCTAACGCTCCTTTTTTGTCCTTAAAAAAGATATAGGTAATCAACACGATTGAACGGATTGGACAGATTTTCGCTGATTTTCTCAGCTATACGAATTGAAAATCAGTTGAATCTTTTAAATCTTGCCCAATCTGTGGTGAATTAAGTACAATTTAGGCGTTTTTTGAAAAACTTCGTACACGGCAAATTAGCAATAGTCAGTTAGCAGTAGACAATCAGCAATGTGCACTTGAGACTACTGCTATTATTTGGTTCCAAACGTTTGGGGTATTAACTCTTGCGAATCTTGAAAGGATTCAACACGAATAACTCCGAATGATAATTCGGAGAAATGAGATATAAGAGGTGAAATCGCACAACGCTGAAGGCGTTGAACTTGAACGCTAATAATTTCAAGAAACCTTCGTAAAAAACTTTTAAAGAAAATGAAAAACTATGGACCCCAATAAAATAACTGCGTTTCCTTCAAGGACAAAGGTGAGACCTTCAAGTGCTGGAAGGTCTGTAACGTCTCCTCTTGAAAGGCCACTAGCATTTTTCAAAAAAGTTGTAAAAAGAGCCGCTTTTCTATTAGGAATTTGCTTGTACTATTGCCCCATTTTTGCCCAACAACTCCCTACCTTCCTCAACTACGCCAACAACTGGAATGTACTCAATCCCGCTGCCGTTTCTCCCGATTTTATGGTCGATGACTACTACCGATTATCCGTACAAGCGACCTACCGACAACAATGGGCAGGACTAGAAGATGCGCCCGAAACGCAAACGCTATCCGCCACGTTCATGTCCGAATCTCACCCCATTTTGGTGGGTGGACAATTATTAAATGATAAAACGGGAGCGATTGGCCTGACGGGGGCTTACGGACAATTTGCCTATCGTTTGCAACTCGACCGTAAGCATTTTTTATCGGGTGGATTAAATTTGGGATTGGTGCAATACCGAGTAAATGTGACGGAAATTCAATTGTTAGAAGCGGGGGATATTTTGGCGAATCAAGACGGTGCCCGACTATTTCCAGACTTCGGATTGGGTTTGTTTTATCAGTACGACGATTTACTCTACGCTGGATTTTCTATTCCACAAACCTTCGGCTTGACCAATACTTTTCAAGCCCAAAATAGAGACTACCAACTTACCCGTACTCGACACTACTACGCCATGACGGGCGCTAATATCTATCTAAACTCTGATAAAACGAGTTACTTTGCTATTTCTTCGTGGCTCAAATACCTATCGAACGCCCCCTTAACCGTTGATTTCAATGCTAAATATTTTTTCCAAGACGTTTTTTGGTTAGGTCTCGGCGGTGGCACCACCGATTTTGCCCATCTCGAAGCGGGCGTCATCATCGGTAATGGCATTGGATACATGGATAATCGGCTAACCGTTGGTATTGGCTACGATTTTGCCTTGAGTGCCGCCACGCAGTTGTTGGGGAATACGGTGGAGGTAATCGTACGGTATAGTATTGGAGGGGGATAGGTAGGAAGGCTAAGAGGTTAATAGGCTAATGGGTGGAGAGGTGAGCGGATTACGAGATTTATGAAGAATGTAAGATTTGTTGGGCTATTCCACCTTACACGACTCAAACGCCTATCAGTCTCTTTTGCCTCTTGGCCTTTTTACCTCCAAACCTACCCTTCCACCAATTCCCGACCCGCCATCGTGAACGCCTCTAAATCGCCCAATAACTCCTTCGCTTGGGCGGCAATCCGATTCAACTCGCCCACATTTTGCTCCAATTTCTGACGGATGGAACTGGCTACCAAAACCATGTGAAAGTCATTACCCGCTTCCAACACTTTGGTGACCTCGTCGATGCTAACTTGCGCTTCGTTATAGGACTTCTTCCACTTTTGGCGCAGTTCGTCGTTCTTGGCCAATTCTTCGTTGCGCAATTCTTCGCTGTTGATGTTGTTGACCAATTCGTCTAATTTGGCGAAGTAGTCGGCGGACGTTTTGCCTACCTTTTCAAAATCACTTTTGAAACCTTTGTACCGCTTTTGAATACCGGTCCATTCCTTTTCGAAATCTTTGGACACTTTGGGCAAATCGGGGTCTTCGGCCGTCAGCTTTTCCTCTGCCGTTTCCAAACTGGACACCAATTTGACGGACAATTTCTGTCGGTTTTCCTCAAAGTCGTTGATGGACGCCTTCAACCGTTCGCCGTGCTTCATGGCGTTTTTGGTCGTTTTGTATTTACAGGCGGGTAGTAAAAACGCCACCGCAAGTAAACAAAATAGTATCTTTTTCATGTCTATTTTTTTAGTTAAAATTAGGATACTGTCAAATCTGATTAGTAGCAAATGTAAAAAGAAAACAGCGAAGTACTTGTGTTATTTCAAAACTATTCCGTTATCTTTAAACCAAAAAACAAACTTGAACGAACTCCTCAACCTACCAAACCTCCGACAACTCATCGCCGAAAACGACCTACCAACAGTTTTTGCTCAACTGAATTTGGCCGCTTCGCAACTCGCCAACGATGATTTTACTAATCAGTTGACCTTATTGGAAAGCCGTGAAAAAAAACTTCGAGCCGACCAACGGCGGGGCATCCTCACTAGCGAACAATACAACGTAGAGAAAAATCGCATCAACGAAAGTCTGTTGACCTTGGCGACGGAGATGAGTCAAGCAACTACTAACACAGCGATAACTGCTAGTTCAAATACCGACATTAAAGTTACTGTTACTACGAATTCATCGGCATCCGTAACCGACAATACAACTATTGCGCAAAAGAAAGTTTCTTGGAAGCCGATATTGGCGGCGATAGTAACCACGATTGGAGTGCTGGCGGGCTTAGCTGAGATTACGGGTTATTCTTTTCGAGATTTGCTGGAAAGAGACTCCTCTGACCCCGTTATTTTGGGTGACACCATGAAAGCTGTACCGCCGCCGATAGATACAGTACCACCATCTCCACCGCCACCCAAATCACCTGTAACAAAAAAGACGGAAATTTTGCCGTTACCACCGCCCAAAGCAAAACTACAAGTTCAAATCCAAACGCAGCGGGGTCGCCAAAATCTAGTGTTCAAAGAAAATGAAGAAGTGCTTTTATATTTCAAGGTCAGTCGCCCCTGTCAACTCCGTACGATTTATCGCCTAGCGGATAATACGCTCGTTTTATTGGACAACGACCGCTTGGTTAATGCCCCTGAAACGAATCGTTGGGTGCAGTTGGCCGACGGCTTCGAAGTAGCCGAGCCGTTTGGCGTCGAAGAACTTTACATTTTTGCCCAAGAGACTGCTTTCCCAAAGCTGATAACCGAAGAAATAGATGGTTATACCATTATTCGTGAGGGCTTGCCAAGTGCCTTGCGGAAAACACGAGGTTTGAAGAAAAAACAAGTTTTTGCGGAGGATAGGTTGACGATAACGACGAAGAAAAGAGAGTCGATATGACTTTCGTTATTGGAGGATTACCCCATGACTTCCCGTCATGGGGTAATTTCCTTCTAAAATCATAAGAGATTTGGAATTTACTTTAAAACTTACCCCGTGACGGGAAGTCACGGGGTAAGCACATCAAAAAACTAAAAAACATGAAAAAATTAGCCCTACTATGGATGTTTTGTTGGCCTTTGTGGGGAATCGCACAAAGCGATGCGCCGATTTTGACTTTGGATATGGAGATGCATACGGCTATTGTGAAAAAGGTAGATGCGGATGTGACAGGTAGGTATATTTTAACTTGTAGTCGTGATAAAGTAGCAAAACTATGGGACGCTAAATCTGGAAAATTATTAAAGAAATATCGTCCACCAATTGGAAAAGGAGATAAAGGACGGCAATATTCGGCGGCTATTTCACCAAATGGTAAGTACGTAGTGATTGGAGCAAGGTCAATAAGTAATTCTACAAATAAAGCAACAAGTATATATATATTTGAAACACAAACAGGTATATTGTTGCAAAAACTGAATGATTTTAGTAGTACAATAAATGATTTAGAATTTTCTGAAGATGGTCAATATTTAGCTGTAGCATTAGGGGGAGGAAGGGGAATTCACGTATACACTACGGATAGTTGGACTATAAAAAAGATAGATTCAGATTACGGGGAAAGAAGTCTAAATGTAGCCTTTGGGGCAGACGGAAAGCTAGCTAGTGTATGTTTTGATGGTTACATTCGCTTATATGATGAAGAATTTAATCTTCTAATCAAAAAAAAAGCAACTGGTGGTAAAAGTCCATATTCAATTGCTTTTTCTGCCGATAGTAAATTATTAGCTATTGGTTATTATGATAGTCCAATACTTCAAGTCTTAGATGGAAAGACTTTAAAAGTAATGTATGAGCCTCAAAATACTTTGGCAAATACTTTGAATCAAAGGCTCTCAATGGTTACTTTTTCTAGGGACGGTCAAAAGCTAATTGCAGGAGGAATGTACGGTAAAAAGGAAGCAAAAGGGAAGCGATGGAATCTAATTCGAGTGTGGGATAATCAAGGAAAAGGTAGTTTTATCGACTATGCTGTTACTAGAACTACGTTTAGTGATTTGAAGATATTAGAAAATGAAAATATCTTATTTGCAGGATACACTTCATGGGGAATATATGATGGAAATCTTGAAAAAAAGATAGTTGATAAAAGCGCTAAACTAAATAACTATCGTAAAACAGATCGCTCTCATTTCAAGATTAATAAAGATGGAAGTGAAATTAGTGTCACACCAGTCTACCAGAAGCCACTCATGTTTAATGTAAATACTCGACAATTAACCGAAGAAAAGGCTGTTTATTCTGGTTTTCGAGATATATCGGGTGAATTAAAAATTACTAACTGGAAAAATAGCTCAAAACCAAAGATTAATAAGGCTGATTTATCATTTCTGAAAAAATACGAAATCTGTTATAGCGTAGATATCGCCAATCACGAGAAAAGTATAGTTTTTGGAACAGGTTGGGCACTTTGTGCTTTAAATACTGAGGGAAACCGCCAGTGGCGAACGACTACTCTTGGAATTAATTGGGCTGTCAACATCGCCGCCAACAATAAAGTAGTCGCCGCCTGTCAAGGCAACGGCATTATCCGCTGGTACCGAATGACCGACGGTGAACTCCTCCTCACCCTTTTCCTCCACCCCGACCGCAAACGCTGGGTACTGTGGACACCATCGGGCTACTACGACGCCTCCGCTGGAGCCGAAGAATTCATCGGCTGGCACGTCAACCAAGGCCCCGACGCCGAAGCCTTGTACTACCCCATCAGTAAATTTCGCAGCACTTACTATCGACCCGACGTTATCGACCGTATTTTGCAAACGACGGACGAGGCCCGAGCGTTGGAACTCGCCAACAGGGCGGCGGGGCGAAGTACTGGTAGAACTAGAAGCATCGTCGAAAAGCTGCCGCCGATCGTGCGCATCCTTAGTCCTACCCTTGGAGCAGAAGTGCAAGCCAATCGTATCGACGTTGAGTACAGCATCAAATCGCCCAACGACGAACCCGTGACGGCCGTCAAAATATTGGTGGACGGTCGCCCTGTGGAACACGAACGGGGACTGAAGCCGTCGGGCAAACGCCAAACGGTTAGCATCCGCATACCGTCCCGCAACTGTACCGTTTCGGTAATTGCGGAAAATCGTTTTGGGGCCAGTCCGCCCGCCAACGTGGACTTAACGTGGCAAGGGCAGTTGGAGCTATCTATAAAGCCGAACTTGTATATCCTTTCCGTCGGTGTAGCGGATTACGACGACGACCAGTACGATTTGGACTATGCGGACGATGATGCTCGTGCCTTCACCCGAGTTTTTCAAAAACAGGAAGGAGTATTGTATAATCAAGTAGTTGCCAAAACGTTTACCGATAAACAGGCGACTAAGGATAATATTTTGGATGGTTTAGAATGGTTAACAAACGAAACGACGCAGCGAGATGTGGCTATGATATTCTTTGCGGGACACGGCATACAGGATAATAGAGGTACTTTTTACTATTTGCCCGTCAATGCTAATGATAAATACAAAAAACGGACTTGTCTAATGGAAGCGGATATTCAAGAAACTGTATCGGTAGTAACGGGAAAAATTATAGTCTTTATGGACGCCTGTCATTCGGGCAGCTTGATGTTGGCGAGCAGCACCCGTCGGGGTAATCCCGATATTTCTCGCATCGTCAACGAGTTGATTGATGCGGAAAACGGGGCGGTGGTTTTTTCTTCTTCTACGGGGCGGCAATCCTCTTTGGAGGATGCGCGGTGGGGACACGGGGCGTTCACAAAAGCCTTAGTCGAAGGTTTGGAAGGTCGGGCGAAAGACCCCAAAGACCAGAAAATTACTTGTAAGTCCCTCGATTTGTACATTACGAATCGGGTGAAGCAGTTGACGGGCGGCGAGATGACACCGACGACGAACTATCCGCCGAATGTGCCCGATTTTCCGATTGCTATTATTAAGGAGTAATGGTTAACGATGAATGATGAACGATAAATGATGAATAGTAGGATTCAACACAGATTGAACGGATTTGACTGATTATTTTAGCTACTGAGTTGGCGCGAGGCTCTTGCCTCGTGTAAAGCATTACGGCTGCCTCTGGCAGCTTTAGCTATAACCGCCAGAGGCGGCAAAATAAAGGAACGAGGCTGGAGCCTCGCACTAACTTTCAGTATTACTTTTGGTTATACTGCCGTCTATTAGTTACTTCAATCCTTCCGTCCTTCTAACCCTCAATCCTTGCTAATAAGGAATCCCCAAAGACTTCAACGTCTCCATATTCAAATTCCCAATCGGCAAACTATTATCAATCTGGAATTGGCGTAACGCCGTCTGCGTACGGGTGCCAAGTACGCCGTCCACGACGCCAATACTATAGCCTTCGGCCCGCAGCGCTCGCTGCAATTTACGAATCGTAGAGGCCGACGTTTTGTTGGCACAAAGAATTTCTGTCCAAACGGTATAACCCCCTTTTTTTAACAAACGCTTTTCTTCCACTTCCTTGTAAACGGCGGGAATGGGCTCTTCGGCCACCCGTTCGGGATTGACCATAACTCGTTCGGTGACCGTTTTGTAAACGGGGTCATAGGGGACTTCGATGGTCTTTTCGGGCGTATCGACGACTTGTTTTTTGATAGTTTTGTATTTGGCGGGAATGATTCTTTCTTCCGTTCTTTCGGGACTCACCATCACTTCGTAGGTCTCCGTTTTATAGACGGCGGGAATCTTTTCGTAGCAGGCGATGAGGCAATCGTCGGGGTTGTCCGAAAAGCAGTTAGGGTCTTTTTTCTTTTTGACCCACTGGCCCGTTTCTTCTTTGACCATCACTTTGCGGGTTTTGGTCTCGTATTTGGCGGGAATAATATTGACAATTTTTTGCTCGGGTTCGACCAATTCTTTTTCCGTTACCGTTTTGTAAGTAGCGGGAATAATCTTGTAATTAACGCCACCTTCGGTGACCATGATTTCTTTTTTGACGGTTTCGTATTCGGCGGGAATCGGCGTTCGCTTGACGTAGGCGGCTTCGACTAGTACTTTTCTCGTAAACGTTTCGTAGGTATCGGGGGTCTTACATTTGGCGTAGCATTTGCCAAATTCGGGCTCGGGCGGCAGGTCGCTGAAGCGAACATCATCGTCCAATTGCCCAAAAACAGTCGTTAAACAAAAGAGGCTACACAGCAGCGTCGTGAAGGTAGATTTCATAGTCTGAGTTTTAAAGATTAATTCGCTAAAAATCATTGTCTAGGGTTCTTGTCGGGTCAACTCCTTTAGTAGAATTATGATAGAGGTGCTAAGTTGCACTGTCATCGTCCTAAAAGAACTGACCTTTCTATTTACAAATATAGGAAATGTGGGAAATACGAAGGGAGATAATGTGTGTATATTGCTGTTTTACGACGGTTACCGCAAAAAATGATGTAGGATTGGAGCAACAAAAATACTAAAAAATGGGAGGGGAGTCAAGGAATTGGGGAGATTGGGAAGGATTTGGGGTTTTGAGAAATGGTTATATTGTTGTATTGTAACTACTTACCACTTGTTTTTTACCACAAAGGTATGGAGTTCACAGAGCACACAAAGTTCTTTTTCGAGCACAGCTTTGACTTACTACTCGGTTAAACCATACTTATTTTGGTCGGTTTGTTTTTTCAAATTTGAAAATGAACAAACTGCGCTCGAAAAACTCCGTGGACTTTGTGTGCTTTGTGGTAAAAATTCATAGTCCTAAGTAGTTACCTTATATTGCTATATGGTTATATTGCTAGGGAGGCTATATTGCTAGGGAGGCGAATAACAATATAACCATACAACAATATAACCATACAACAATATAGCCATACAACCATTTACACCTTCCTCAAAACAACCTGCTCGGCGTGCTTCGCAATCACGATGTTGTAGAACTCTTTCAACTGTAAATACTCGTTCGGTAAAAAGCGATTTTTGTTAATTTTGAACTGGCTGATGACCATGATTTTGCCGTTTTGTACTCTGGCCGAATAGCTGAACGTACCGCCTTTTTCGGGTAGTGCAATGACCTTCTTTTCGGGTAGTTCGTCAATTTCGTACCCCTCGGGAATTTTGTACTGAAAAGAATAGACGATGCTTTGTGGATAAGGGAAATTGACGGGATAGGTCCGCTTTGGCAATTTGAACGGATTCTCCGTTTTACCGTAGGTCAACATCGGATTGAAATAGAGCAAATCGCCGCCGTCCATGATTTGATTGTCGAAACTTACTTCGCAACTTTCTTTGATGCTTTGGCCTACTTTTTTCAAACCGTCAACGGTATAATTGCTGACAACTAAGCCATCGTTTTCGGATTCCATCGTGGCGATATAGGTCGCTTGGTCAGCCTTCGCTTCGTAGGTCTGACGCATATAGCTGGCGCCGTAATCTTTGCACCGCGACTTCATGTTTCCCGTCCACGCCATATCTTCGTTCATAGTCAAATCGAATGAGTGGATGACAGTAAACTTACCACTCGGGCGCAATTCTATCCAGTTAATCCCTTCCTTTTTCACCACCAAACCTTTATCGTTGATGCACTTAGGGGATAATAAATTCATGGGTAGGGAATTATTCGAAGCGTCCAATAAAAGATATTTGCCGTCAGGTAAATTGACTTTAGCGAGTACGTAGTTAAATTGTGACATGGCGGGAAAGCCAGGGTTTAAAAAGCCGTGTTCTTTCGTACTGATAAGTACGGGGTCGGCGTCAATATCTGCTCGCCGCAAGGCCCCGATAAGTAGTAAATTGATTTCTGCGACGCTGCCTCTTCCCTTGTAGTAAGCTTCTTTTAGTGGCTGCCTCGTGAATTTTCCGTTGTGTTCGTTCCAAGCGACTTTTTGGTTTATCAACTGGTAAACGGCGGCAATCTTCGCTTCTGGGGTAGTGGCACCCGCCGTTGCTTGGTCAATAGCCGCCGCTAAAAACTTTGTTTTGCCCTTGGCCAATTGTTTACCAAACCCATCAGATTCCATCATGGATTGACCCATTTCTTCCCAGCTAGTGATGTAAGACTTGTACATACTACCCGGAAACTTGGTAGAGGCTAGTTCGAAAGTAACGGCCACTAAGAAATTGCGCTTGGTGGAAATGTACGCTTCCTCTACAAAAGCGGGCATATTCTCGGCGACCCAACCCGATTTCATTCTTTGATAACTCACTTTATCGGCGGCCCCGAAAAAAATGGACCGACTGTCGCTGTTTAAATCCAAAGCGGTAACGTATTCCAAATCGTAGCCCTTAAATTTAATATTATAGTCGAACCATTCGGGATAATTAATTTGGTATTCGCTATGGCGAACGGGAATTTCGTACTGATACTGCCAATCCCATAAATTCCAGTAAAAGGGGGATACCACACTGTACTCAATTTCGATAATGGACCCGACTTCTACCTGTGGCATGGCAACTTTGGCTACGGAGCGATTCTCGGACAGGTTTTCATTGAATAATTCTTTTTTACTCACTTTGGTGGCTACCGCTTTCCCGTTTTTCAACGAATGGGTAATGGCTTTGAATTTAACCACTTTTTCTCGCTCTTTCGTATTTTGATAAAGCAGAATACTAAAATCGGCGTAGTCCAAACCCGACTTCTTTAGCACTTTGATGCGTACGTGACGGGTAAAATTGACGGCAAAACCTCGACCTTTGATGTAGTCCAAATCGGTGTAACCGTCGTCGTACAGAATGACTGCTTTGGCGCTGGTATCGGCGGCGTATTCGGTCATGGCTAAATCTGCTCGGTCGATGTCGCCAAACTTAGTTTTCTTTTGTGACCAAGCCAATTGGGTAATCAAAAGGAGTAATAACAGAGAAAAGTTGAAACGTTTCATTGGATGATTTTTTTTATTTTGAAAATGTTTTTTGTTCTGGATACTAGATGCTGGATTCTGGATGCTAGTAACCAGAATCCAGAATCCAGTATCCAGCCTACGCCGAACGGCGTACTAGGACTAACTTGGCGCTGTCCATTTTGGCAATCTTTCGGTAGAAAGTACGAAGGTCGTTGTACTCGCTGGCGGGTATGTTGACGGGGTAGAGTAGTAGCTTACGTCGGTAAATCACTTGGCCTTCTTTTTCTTCGATGGACACTTCGTATTGGCCGTAAGGCGATTTTAAAGTTTCGACATTTTTGGGAAGGCTTTCTACTTTGTAACTAGCGGGAATGGTGAAAATAATTTCGTCGGTATCTTCGTAGCCCAATTCGAAAGCAATGGGCTGCGTTCGATTGGCGTCCTTAGGGAGCGAACGCCCAAATTTATTCACTAAATTCAGTGGGACGAATAGTCGTTTGCCCGCTTTGGAGGCGTAGCGATTGACTTCAATCGTATAGTTACAAGTAGCTTCTGGAGCCATTTTCGAAACGGATAAATCTAACTTTTTGGTCTGAAAAGTGGGGAAGTTTTGACTTCGAACGAACCACTTTTGCTGTTTGTCGGGCGAGTAATTATGGACAATATAGCGATGCCAATCATGCAGCTTACCTGTCAACTGTATGTGGCTATTAATGATTGCTGCGCCCTCATTAGTCAACGAAATAGTCGTTTTTCCAATTTGTTGGTTTTGGTCGATTTTGGGCGTTTTGGTTAGCACACCGCCTTTTTCGGTAATTAGTAGCGTTGGGCGGTCTTCGGTATTGGCCCCCAAATAATTAACGGGATTATTGGTGCTAGTGCATTCCAACCAAATATTTTCGTCGGGTACGTTGAGGATAACGTGGTTGAAATAGGGCGTTGTGAAATCTTCCTTGATGTCGAGTCGTTGGTCGCCTGCTACGACGAGGGAAGCGTAGGCTTTAATGCCTACTGCCTTCAACATTCCTTTCATAAAATTGGTCAAGGCTTTGCAGTCGCCGTATTTGTTTTGTTCCACGTAATTCGCATCAAAAGTTTGCCAACCACCAATGCCTAGTTGCACACTGACGTAGCGCATATTTTCCTGTAAGTACTGGTATAGAATGGCAATTTTCTCCGCATTATTCTTCGCATTAGCCGTTAAGGATTGCACTTTTTGGAACATTTGGGGCGACAGCTTATCCCGATTTTCGTTTAGTTTGTACATGAAGCGGCCGAAAGATTCCCATGTCTCCATATTGCCCACATAACCATCCACTTTGAAGTCGTTGGGCAAAGTCAGTAAAACGGGTAAGGGGCGATACGAATCGGGTGTATTTGGCTCACGACCGACGACCTTTAAATTTTGCAGTTCCCATTTATACATGTCCATCGCTGCTTCGGTCGTTACTTCCGCCGTTATTGCCATGTTTTCCGATTGAGAACGAAAATCCATACCGTTCGGCATACGTAATTCAAAAATGCTCTTTTCCACGCTGGTTTTATATTGTTGCGGATACCAGGAAGCGTAGCTTTGGAGGCCTTTGTGACTTACATCGTATTCGTAGGCGATGGTGTAGGGATACGTACCGTAGGTGAAATCAATATTTTTTAAGCGGTTATCATTGTAAATGGAAAAACCGTCGAAGGCCGCAAAATCCTTAATTTCGGATTTGTGGAGGTCTCTAATGTGCTTGCCTTTAGCGTCGAACAGTTGGGCTTTAATTTTGCCAATTTTGGTGAATTGGTCGTAGTAAATTTGCAAATCGTTGTAGCTGCTCTTGTCGTTTAGGATGGTGATGACTGCCTTGACTCGTTCCGTCGCTTCGCCGATGTTTTTCACTTCGTATTGGTGATGAAATGAGCGAATGACCGTATTGGCGTTTTGCAATAAAGAATCGGGAATTAATTCGACAGCGTAGGCAGGGGTAGTCGTTGACTTGGCAGTTGCAAAAAAATTGGAAATTAAGAAAAGAAAGGAAACAATAGAAAATCTTGTTTTCATTATTGAATGGAGATTTTGCGGGTAATGAAATTTGTTTGTTGTAGAAAATTACTTCGCTTCTTGTCAAATTATGTACGAATACAAAGAATTGACGGGAAAGTGTAAAAAGTGTTAATCGTTTTAAAGCTAGAAAAAAGTAGAAAAGTAATTTGTGAATAGTCGAAAGGAGGGGGCTTCAAACTCTAGTTGTTGGTACGAATTTCATACCAAGTTTGTTCAAAAAAAAACTAAAATAATAAGTTTAGTGCTACTTTTTTGCTTGAAAGTAGCACTAAAAAGTGTTTAACAATTAGAATACACGTGCACTTTGTGCGAATACGGTATGAGTACTCATCAAGACGTCGTTTTCTTCTCTTTGATTATCGTTGCGAATAGATTTGTTGCTGTTATCGAAATTTAACATTTTTAAAAACACTTTTATGAAATTTTTGCAAATATCTATGCTTATTGCGGCAATTGGTTTTTCTACTTCTTTTTTAACAGCACAGTCGAATATAAAAACGTATGCTTTCAAGAAAGGGGAAATCCTAGATATACTACTGATTACTAGTAAGCCTAATTACGAACCTCTATTCGAAGAATACAAAAAGACCGCCTTTCCTATCGCTATGAAAATGGGTTTTCAACCATTACCTGGTTATCGAATTACTGAAAGCACGCAAGGGAATCACGAACCCAGTTCCTTTATTTTAGGAAAATGGAACGATTTAACGAATCGAGAAAAGTTTATTGCCGATATAGAAAAGTTAGTTCCAGACTTTCACGAACAACGTCGAGCCATTTGGTCTATTTTTGATTTGACGTATTACGAAATGCCTACGGATGTTTCTTTTCAAATTGATAAAAGTAAGTTTAACGTGGCCACTGCCTATTGGGGAAAAGACATAGGGGCTTTCAAAAAATTTAAAAAATCTTGGTTGACAAAAAGTAAAAAAATGGGTGGACAAGAGATAATTAAATTAGAGGACGGTAAATCCCCTTTTGGCTATTACTATCAACCCGATTTTTTGGTTATCACGGAGTGGGAGACTCGGGCCGATTTTGAAAAGTTCCACCGAGAGAATATGGGTATGAACCACACTGGTGTACAACACGTCAATCAGTTTATTTTGCAGTAGGGTTCGTTATTGGTTATTTTAAATTTTTTGATTATCACGGATTGCGTAGTTCTAATTATAGTCCGATAGGAACACGGATTTAACGGATTAGAGGGATTAAAACGGATTTCTA
>JBCCQK010000019.1:0-35183 GCA_039024375.1 Bacteroidota bacterium | reverse complement strand
CGATTTGTTGGCGCAAGTAGTTGGCAAACAGGTCGGGTCGCGTGATCGACGTGGAATACCGCCCGGGTTCGGCCACATGACCAAAGCTCAGGCGCGTGTCCGCCGACGCAAAACTCGTCGTCGTGATCCGGACCTCGGGATAAAACGCCCGGTAATGGGCATCCGCCTCGCCAGAGGCCAAAACGCTGCTGAACCTATCGCACAGATATCGCGACGCCGTAGAATACAGCGCAATCAACCGCTCAACGGCCGCTGCGGGGTCCGTGAAGGGCTCGTGGTCCGGAACGTCAGGGGACCGGACGGTCAGGCGTGGATCAGCGTTCATCAGGGGCCCTCGAACAGATCGGTAAGCTCAAATGTGGTCACATCGACCAGCCCAAGGTCCGAAATACGAAGCTCGGGGATCACAACCAGCGCCAGCAATGAGTGTTGCATATACGCATTGTTCAGCGTGCAACCGCAAGCCGCCATCGCGGCGACCATGCCGTCGGCCTTGGCGGCGACCTCTGCCGCCGGGCTGTCAGACATCAGGCCCGCGATCGGCAGTTCGACGAGGGCAAGCTCTGCGCCGTCCTTCCAAACCGTCACCCCACCACCGACCTCGCCCAGGCGATTGGCCGCCGCCGCCATCAGGAATAACAATATATTTAGGAAAGGAAAAGACTATGCCTTATTTTTTGCGATTGACCAATACCAAGATGCAGCTTGGGCAGACTTGGTTCACCCAATTTCTGAAGTAGAGGATTTGGCAATTATATTACACGATAATTTTGATTTTGACACAACCGTTGTTAGAAATCCTACGAAAGAACAGATTGATTCGACCTTACTAAATTGGCAGCAAAAGGAGTTTATAGAAGATGCACAGGTCTTTGTATTTTTTAGCGGGCATGGAGATTTCGATGAATGGTATCAATCGGGCTACTTCATACCTGCAAATGGTTCGCAGAATAATCGCAACAAGCAAATACCTTTAAAAGGTTTAGAAAACTTAGTTACTGCTATACCATGTAATCATA
Organism: Bacteroidota bacterium; assembly: GCA_039024375.1. Taxonomy (GTDB): domain Bacteria; phylum Bacteroidota; class Bacteroidia; order Chitinophagales; family Saprospiraceae; genus JAFMDF01. The sequence continues at coordinate 34,164 of JBCCQK010000019.1, read as the reverse complement.
TCCTTTTAGGCATAGATGCTTGCTATTCTGGAACAATAGACCCGCTAGTTGCCGATAGAGCAAGTATCAGAAAAAAAATAGAAGATATCAATCAGCGCCTCGCTTTGATAAAAAGACAGTTAAATTATAATAGCAGTCTATTTCTTACATCTGGTGAGAACCAACGGACACCCGATAAGTCTAGATTTATGATGGCTATTCAGAGGGCGTTGAAAGAAGCCTACACTAGTGCCGATGGTATTTGTGCCTTCGAAGATATAAAGTCTCACTTGATAAGAGTAAATCCTAAGCCACACGCTGGAATACTTCGTGGTCACGACGGAGGTGGATTCGTTTTCGTTACTAAGCCGTCTATATTTAAAGAATCTATTAAAAACAATAAAAATTCAGTCATACAGCAGATTCAAAGAGGTATTTACTTTTTTTGGGTAGAAGATTATGAACAAGCTTTTAAAATATTACATCAGCACAGGAAGTCTCCTCATTTCTCCACCGAAGCAATGAATCGTTTGGGCATTATGTACATTAGAGGTCTAGGAACAACAAGGAACGAAAAAGAAGGAAAGAAATATTTTGAAAAAGCAGCTCTTTTAGGAGATTATGGCGCAGCATACAATCTGGGTATATATTATCAAATCACCAAAAAGAGCGACCTAGAGGCAATTTATTGGTATAAAAAATCTGCCGAGGGAGGGTACGTATTGGGACAGCTAAAACTAGCTACTTGTTACATGAATGGTCTTGGCATCAAACAAGACATTAAAAAGGCAATTAGATGGCTTGAGAAGGCAGCTTTGAAAGGAAATGCTACTGCAAAAATAATGTTAGGACAGTTATACTTGGAAGGACGAGGAGTTACACAGAGTTATTCGGACGCATTTAATCTATTCAAACAGGCGGCCAAACAGGGAGATGCGGAGGCACAACTCCGAGCTGGGCTAATGCATCTGGAAGGGGTTGGTACAGAAAAAAATTACTATCAAGCGAGGAAATTATTAAGCCGTTCTGCCGCCCAAGGAAAGGCTTTGGCCTCATATAACCTCGCATTAATTTATGCAAATGGATGGGGAATAGCTGTAAACAAGCCACTTGCCTTAAAATTTATGCGGGAGGCTGCCAGTAAAGGAATAGCTGATGCTCGAAAAGCACTGAACCGTCTTGAATAATAAAATAAAAAGATTTCGTCAACACTAAAAGCACAAAAATCCTAAAATATTTAGTATGAAAAAAATGAATCTTTCCTTGATTTTAATAATGATTTTGACTTTTTCAACGACTATTAGCTGTTCAAAAATTGCTAGAACATCGAAAAATTTAATAAAGAAAAGGGTGGGAAAAGCTGGAAGAATTGGAACTAAAGGAGTGGCAATTGCTGCCACAGCGGTCGGAATCACCGTAGTATCTAACGAAGAACTAATGGCAGCCTTCCGTAACAATGCTAACAATAACGAGCCAATTGCCGCGGAAATAATGGTTGATGGTGCTTCTGATGTAACTGCCATTGTCACTATGGATGGCGAAAACTGGCAACCAGTAACGCTACCTTCAGGTGAATCTACGCTACTTACTTCTAGTGGAGCAGGCATTATAGGTATTGAAACGGGAGGGGAATTTCTTCAAATAGATATTTCCAATGATTTTACAATTACGGAACAAGATGGAACAACAACTTTTTATTAAAAAATTAAATACTACAGATATGAACAATGGAATTAAAATAGTGATGGTGCTGCTAGTTCTTTTTATTCCCTTCTTGGCATACAAATGCTATGACTGGGGGAAGGCTTCTGGTTACAAATCAGGATATACAACTGGAGAGAATGATGAGAAAGAAAAAAAACTGGTTGCAAATTTTAAGCAGCAATTCGACAATGCAACGGAAATGTACAAGAAAGCAAGTTTACAAGAATCCGTTCAACTAAATACACTTAAGATTGAACTAGACCATAGAGGGTTGGTAAAAAAGTTGAGTCGTGCTGCTTACAAAGACGACAAGCAAGCCCAAAAAGTATTCTCTGATGTTGTCTATGAGGTAAATTCTCGTTCACTAGTCCAGTTAGCGAGTCGGCTTCAATTGAAGCCGAGTGATGTCCAAGTCGTAAAAGCAGTTTATGATTCAATTCATCCCACCATCGTAGTAGATTATCACAACAGGTTTAAGGCGGGAATGGTTAGTCGAGGAAAAATTGACCCCATAACGGAACGAAAGGCGTATAATGCGGCTGACCAATTTAACATGACTTTATCTGAAGGATTTTGCGATTTGGTCAGTATAGTCGCCATCTTGTCAACTATGCCTAGTCAGAGTTTAGCCATCAGTAAAACGGGTAAAGACTTGTTATTTGCCATCTCTTGCCCAGAATTATTGAATAGTATCTTCCCTACATTAAGTTTAAGTTTACACGAGGCGGGTGCCTACATTGATATGCAAAGTTTAGAGGTTGCGCTCGACGGATATTTGCGAAAAAGTATTGCAGAAATTGCGACGGTACAGGAAGTCTATGATAACATTAAAACAACCAAAATAGTCGAAAGGGTATTATTCGAGAAAAGTAAGTTGTATAGAGAATGGATTGGCGATACTTTTGACTCCAAAGCCACTATAGAAATTACCGCAAGTGCTAAGGTAAAGGCTGGAATAGATATTGATGACTACTTTCAATACAAGGTATTTCCCGACCAGTCGCTTATTTCCATTACCGTAGCCGAACCCAAGGTGCTAAGTAGAGAAATTTTTCCACACTTCACAAAAGTGGAAGAAGGGTATTTGGTGCAAATCAATGAAGCAATGCTAAATGATGCCAAGTTAGATGTTAACCGTAAGCTAAACAAGAGCCTTAAACAAGGAAATATATTGGTCAACGCTAAAAGTAACTTTGAGCAATTTTTTGAGGCCGTCATCCTTCCAACGCTTAAATACAGTGGCGTTAGGAAGGTACGATTCAATTATATTAATCCCAGAAAAATCTCCAAGCCTAAAAGTACGCTAAAAAGCTAGATTTCTCTTATTGGGTTTCCAAAATCTAACAAGAATAACTACTTTTAATTGGGGGCATCTCAAAATGTCGTTCGTAGCTTGAGGACATTTTGGGATGCACCCTTTCAAATAAAGTCTAGTAATTGTATTGCATTTGCAGTATTTCTATTTTCTGTTCAGACCGATTAATTGCTTTATTTCGGATGTATCGACCACTTGAAAATTAAACAAACAAGGGGTGAGTATTTTACCGTTTTTATCCGCAACTCGAACAGTCATTTGATACCATTCACCCAGCATAAATGGTCTATTAGCAGTAGCGGAAATAGCGCCTCCCGTTAATTGAAATTCTTGATAATCGTTATTTTTGTTGGCACCACTTGACAAAACACTTACTAAAGGTTTAAAAGGTCCATCTGATTCTTCTAGTACGTCTTCCAATGGTGCGCTCGAACCTGCACCTAGAAGAAAATCCCCATTATGATTGAATAGGTCGATACTCTCAACGGTGTGGTTATTTAGTACACTAAAGGGAATGACTACGTTTTCTAAATTGGTGTAGTAGGCATAATTCTTATATCCGTAATACATACCATGAGCGTTCACAAATTCTGTATCGTTTTTTCCTCGCAAAACTTGGGAACTACGTCGGTCTAGATGTTCTCGATTATACCTAAAAAAAGATTGGATGTACGCTATCGGATTCTCAAAAAAGCGCAACGTGCCATTCGGTAAGGTTCGATTTTCAAAACAGTCGGCAATGGATATTGGCATACCCGATTCTATTGGAATAATTTCGGTACGCCTGTTTTCGTCCATATCTATGACGGTAAATTCTGTACTTTCCTCATTATTATAACCGTAAAGTTGGATAAAAGTACGCTTGGTGTTATTTACTTCAAGTAAGAATCTTGTTTTATCGACTCTAGTCGATTGAACGATATATTGTGTGTCAATTTTCCCATCAGGCTGCTCGACAGTTAGCACTAAACTATCCAACCGCATACTCTCTATCAAGTAAGTAGTCTGTGCCGTTGCAACTAAAGAAAAATGCAGCAAACTAATCAGTAATAAGATTTTCATAATATTTAGTTTTTTACGTATCGGATATTTTGAAAATATCCGATACGTGAAGCCCTTGTAAAAAGATTGATTACTCACGAAAGCTAACGTAGTAATGACGAGTGGAAATTTGTGATAAAAAAAATAAAACAGCCCGAAGAAAAACAATAGAAAAAATAAGCTACTGCCCACAATTTCTCCTAATACCAAGCCCCAAGATTTTAATGGAATAGCGGCAGTACGTTGAAAGTACCAAGCACTTGCAATGGCGAGCAAAAAATTGAGTAGAAAAACCCAAATGGCCGCCGTACGCCGAATATAAGCTCGATTGACCACATTCAAATAAGTATTGACGAGTATATAAATCCCCGCCATTTCTCGCTGAACGGCCGTCTGAAATTTATCGATGGTCAACCCGTATTTGGTCGTTACCTCATCAAACAAGCCAATAAAGATGATTTTATTACGCAATTGTGCTTTCGAGTTGCCCACCAATGAAGCATCAATAATGGGCAGCGTACGTTGTTTGTAGTTCCGTAGTAAGTAGTTTATCTCAAAGTTATTGGGGACATCTCTGGTGTAAAGATGAGGATTGTCATTAGAAAGAACTGCCAAGAGTGCGTGTACGGCAGATTGCCACCTTTTTTCTTCAATGGACAATTTTACGTAGCGATAATTTTCGTCACCAGGCAAGGGCATAGCCGCAACGTAGCCCGTATTATCGGTTTCAAATAATAGTGGACTAGGGATGCTGACTGCCTCCGCCGACAATTCCCCCCACACAGGAATGGTATCAAAAGCTAATTCGTAAGGCAACACTAACTTATCCTGCAACGGGCGCATATTTTCTATTAGCAACTCATTCTGTTCTTTGGACTGCTCGTCATCCTTAATCGGGACTAATAAATAATCCAATAAAATCCCTTTTACCGTTGGTATCGCACTTAACTGACGTAATAAACTAGCCAAACTATCCCTGCGTACTCTGTTGGTTTCTGTATTAAAATAAGTGTTATCTAAGTTGATAAAGGCTAAACTGTCGATGGATGCTTGGTACCGTTTAAAATTATAATCGGTGCGACTATCTACGGTTAACATTCTTTGAAAACCATCGTAAATGGCATTCTCCATTTGCAGAAAAACGGGTAATCGTTCTAAGGTGACGGTAGCGAAAGTGACTACACTTGCGTATAGTAATGCGTACAATAAGCGTTGACCTTTTTTACTTTTGATGATTGAATGCAAAATTTGTGTTTTTATTAATAGTCCGTTCTACCAGTTACCCTCCAAACAAAACGAACCCTCCCCAATAAAGTGGATGCTCATACAGCTTGGATTGACTAAAAGCCACTTTTGCTGCCTGCAAGGCCTGCTTATCTGATAAGCCTTCTGCTTTCAAGGTAAAAAACTGTTCAAAAAAAGCCTCTGTAGGTCGGTCATCAACGGGCCAAAGGCTAATAATCACCGATTGCACACCCGCATTTTGTAAGCCCCTCGTAAATCCCAAGATACCACTCCCTCTTTGGAAAGTACCACGTCCCGTCTGACAAGCCGCCAGAATCGCCAATTGATTGTCCAACTGTAAATCAAAAGTTTGGTAAACAAACAAAGGATTTCCCGTCAATGCTAGATAACTCAATTCGGGTTGGGGACTTAAAGAACCGTGCGTATTGATGTAAAGATAGCGATAATCGGATAGCGACTGCTGCCGTAGATTCGCTAAGGTCGCTTGTGATTCTAACAGAAAAGTGGTGCGGGGCATTTTAAAAATAGTGGTATCCAGCAATTTCAAATTACGAAACGCTCCGTATTCGCTAAAATCTGCTTTACTGACGACCAACATATCCTTCGTATAATTTCGTCGTTTTGTTTGTTGCTGGTAATAGGTCAAGGTACTCGCCGATTGGGTATATCGAACAGTAAAGGAATCAAGCATTTGAGTACTATCTGCCGCAGTTACTTTTGCCAGTAAAACTTCAAAAGGAACGGTGTATAGCCAATTATCGGGTGCGATAATCAATTCGTCCGAGCCAGCGAAAAAGGGGTGCCGGAGTAGCGGGGCTAATAACTTTTGGTATAAAGTATCAGTAGTTTTAGCCCACCGTTTTTTGAGTAGAACGCTTTCGTAAACTTGAGGGTCATCCGCTGTGGCCACAAATGTTTGTAGGGCGTTTTGAATAGGTTTTCGACTACCCAAATTCAGAACAGCTATTCCTTTTTTAGTCAGCAAAAAGGCGTAAACTTTTTCACCCAATAGAAATTCCACAAAAGCCTGTTGGGTTTGCAATTGCTCCCGTAACTCGGTCGCATCCGCCAATTGAGGCTGCAGTAACTGGGCGTAAGCGGGAGACGCAGCTCGAATACTGGCATTAACCACTTGCAATTGACTAAGGGCTTGTCGTAGTTTTTGAGCAATCTGTTGAGAATCGGGGTACACCGATTTTAAATAGCTCTGAATGCTTATTTCGGCGGCTATATCTTGCTTTTGCGCTTTAAGTGCCGCTGGAATTTGTTGAGATTTTAACGTACTCGTTGCTAATAAGTCCAAAAGCGTTCTAGCCTTAAATTGTTGCACGTATTGAAACGCCTGCTGGTCTTTTCCAAGTTCAATCGCAGCGTGAATCGCTCCTTCGTAGGCGGCGGTGCTATTGGCAATGGTCAATTGCCGCCCTCCTTCACTCAAAGTGTGCTGGAACAAGCTGTCTTCAATGAGTTCAATTGCTTGGTCGTAATAGGTCAATGCTTGGGAGAAGTCTTGCCGTTGACGGTAATAATTTCCTTTGATGGTATAGAGTTGATTTAATACGTCGTACTGCCCTCTCTCGCTGGCAATCACCTCGCAAGAGTCCAAGTGCATCATAGCTAGCTTGGGTTGTTCTTTCCGCAAATACGTCCGACCAATCAAGGCGTGAATTGCCGAAAGCGCATTGGTGTGATTAGCTTGCACCGCAATATTTCTAGCCTCAAGCCAGTACGTCAAAGCCGTATCCACCTCATTTTGACCATTGAAATAATGTCCCCAATAGTTGGCTACTTGGAATTTTCTTAGTAAAAAGTCACCCTCGTCAGCAATCTTGGCACACCTCTCCAATTTTGCTTTACCAGCTCTCCAATCCTTTTCTCGCAAATGTATGCTTGCTTCCAAAGCGTACACATCGAATAAATCTTGTTCTAACTTCGGATAATTGTTATTTTGCTTTAGGTGACTTTTAGCCTCTTCGAGGAAGTCCTTCGCTTGCTGGTACTTGTTTTGGGCTAAATACACTTGGGCGAGATTGGCAATCAAACCTACATAAACGGGCAATTGATTTTGATGAGCCGTTTCCATCGTACCAAATCCTGCTCGACCTGCTATCACATAATCTAGTTTCTTTAAATTTTTTAGCCGATTCCACGCCTCTGATAAATGCCTTAAACCCAATTCGTAATTATTCAACTGAAAATAATACGCCCCAATATTATTGTGAAAAAAAGTAGTTAGCTGGTATTGCTGATAGCTATCAAAATTGGAAGGAGCCGATTGATACACGGGGTATTTAGGGTCATTGGTTTGCTCGTATTCCTCCATGATTGCCGCCATTCTCTGGTGCAATAAGCGTAGAAACATAAATTCGTAAGGTCTATTAGCAGCGGGATTGGGAACTTGGTAAGTTGGAATTACTTTATTTTGTGGTCCTAATTCGAGTAAAAGGTCTTTCAATAAGCGGTAAGCGGTCAAAGCCTCGTCAACATCGTTGGTTTCCAGAAATTTGGTGACTACCTTAGGATGTTTGGAGTCAAATAAATCGTCCATGCTTAAATAGAACACATTCTCGTCTATTTGATACTCGGCGAGCAAGGCGGGGCGTTCTTCGTTGGTAAATTCTTTTTGAAAATAGTTCCTTTCAATCGCCATCGGGTCAATTTCCTTGGTAATACTTTCGTTGATGCTAATCGCCGTTTCAAAGTGCGTCAACGCCTCGGTGTGTTGTCCCAATTCGGAAAGCGTATTGCCCGTTAATTGCTCCACGGAACTCAACATCGACCAAAGTATCTGTTCGCTATAAAAATCGGGTAAGCTTTCTCCCCGCCGCATATCTGCTAGCATATCCCGCTGAATAATTTGGATAACGATGTCCTTTAGTAGGATTTGTTGCTTCAACGCCGTCGGGTAGTCTAATTCGGCGTAAGCCAATTGTACCTCGTAGAAAAGCCAGAGTACGCTACTAAAATAGCGCATGCCGGGAGTATCACCGTATAATTTAGCCCAAAGAGGGGTGGATAATTCTAAAAGATTCCGAATATCTTGGTCTTTTTGGGGCAACCAATTGTCCCCAAAAATGCGGTCGTAAAAATTTTGGTTCATGATATTGACACTTCTGGGATTAAAAAAATCCTCAAAAGCACCACTAAAATGATGGGAAATAGCATCCTTATCCATCAGACCAATAATAGGGTGACCAGCAAAAGCATTATCTAAGGTGTCCATTCCTTGAGTTAACTTGATGCTATCCAAGTTGGTTATCCAATCGCTCAATTTCCAGCGTTTCATAATGGCGTTAAAATCTGCTTGCTCGAACAGACAGCCAACATCAAAATCTTCCATCATAATATTTAAGTCCATACAATCGGCTAATTGGCACATGGCATCCATATTGGGTGTGCCGTTTGTGGGCATCTGTCCTTGCATTTTGCCCAACATCTCCAACGGCAATCCACCGCCGCCCAGAGAATCTCCCATAAACAGGTGCATATTGTTCATCAAACAAGGAACATCCAAGGCACGAAACATCCGCTGCATTGTAGCAGGATTGTTTATATCCATTTGCATACACTTGGATATATCCACTTTGGACATAAATTCCATCGGATTGGGCATTCCCATTTTGTTGGATAAATCAATCTTCAACGGCGAACCCGAAAAAGCGGAGTCGGGCGAATGACACATGGCGTTCAGCATTTCGTTCCAATCAAATTGCCCCATAGCCGCTTTCCAATCAATATTCTTGGTCGCCTCGTTCCAGTCGATACTGTTTTGGATGATGCTATCAAAGTTGATGTTGCGGTAGTGGTCGCCGTAGGTCAATTCTTTAATTAAGCCCATCAAATCAAAGGTGTCTTTGATGTCTAATTGGGTATAGTAGTCGTTTACTAGACTATCTAAAGTTGACTGGTCGTAAGTTTTTAAGCTATCTAGGTTGATGGTGGTGGCGTATTCGGATTGGCCAAGTAGGCAGATTGACCATAGCCAACTGACGATTAGAGCAAGGATGTATCGGTTCATAATTTTATGGTTGTTTTTTGAAGTGATTGTTTGGTTCTTTGACACATTGCAAAAGTTCAATCCCTTTCCATACGGACACGTCTGTGCAGGATTGTGAGCCTTGGATATGCCCAAATTCTCCGCATTTCATACGGAGTTATTTGAGTTGAATCACTTCGTGATTTCTTCGATTGCAAAATTGTCAAGAACTGATTGTTTACTTAAAGTAACGCTGCGGTGCTTCGTAAATCCCTGTCAAGACTTGTTCTCTATCTACAATTAGGGAAAAGTTGCCGACGGGGCGTTTGACCGTTTTATCATCTACGCCTCCTTCTTCGTTAAGTCCAGTGAACTCGGTGCGGCAGGCATCACTCATACACTGGTAGAGACCGTAAGCACTATAATTCGCCCGTTCGTCCAGTAGTAAACTGAATACCTCAATCTTAATCCCTTGATTGCATAATTCTTCGGCCAATTGACAAACACTGGCGTAGCTGCGGCAGCTTTCTATACCATCGGATGCCAATAGGATAATTTTCTCATTCTTTTTGTTGGAAAAGTATTGGGGACTAACTTCCAAAGTACTGTAAAGTGGCGTCTTCCCATCGGGACGCAATCCATTTAAAGTCTGTAGTAATAGTTGTCGATTGCCCGTATCTACGGGGATGTTGACCAAAGGAGTAGTTGGACAATTTCCGCCAATTGTCAGCATGCCAATTTTTTGCGTAGAGTCGGCTGCTTCAATCTCTCGTTCAATTAAGCGACGCATTAAACTAAAGCGAGTAGTTTGTTGCTTGCTGGAAACGGGAAAATCCATAGAACCCGAAATATCAAGAACAAATAGGACTTCTTTGTATTTGGGAACATCCTTGAAAGCACTCAAATCCAATGCTACTTCCCCCGAATCTTCCGTTATAATCGGAGCGGATAAAGGACAAAACGTGTCTTGATGACTAATAGCAATTTGGCGCACCCAATCTTTCGGAATATAGCCGTAGTATTTGGTAAGCGTATCTTTAGGGACAGCTTGGATTTGTTTGACCAAGGCTAAATTCCACCGAGTTTCTTGATTGCAAGAATCGGGGTGAAGTTCCCAAGAAGTTTGAAAACGTTTAACTGCTCGATTAACATCCGTAATATGAATAGGGTAGTGCTCTCCTAATAAAACGGTATCACAGGGGCTATTCCAAGCTTGGTCGTACATTTCCGCCACTCCCCAATTGCAGTGGATGCTAGACTTCAATAAAGAATCGGTCAATCCATAAGTATCCATCGTGTGCGCCGCTAATTCAAACCGACGGATGGCTTCTTTCCGAAGTCCATTAGAAAGTGCATAAAACCCCTCCCAATTCATCATTTGCACCGCTTGTTGAATCAGCGAGTCTTGAATAATCTCTCTTGATTTGGTCAAGTAGCGCAAGGCTTGTTTGAACTTTTCCTGTTCGTGGTAAATTTTTGCCAGTTTATTGATGTAATTATCATTGGCTTTATCTAGGTCAATTGCTTTTTTCAGTAGCCGAATGGCTTTATTAATTTTACCTGCTTGGTGTGCCCTAACGGCAGCACGATAATATTTGGCGGCTAATTCTTTGGGATGTTGTTGCTGGCTCGTCAACCAACTATCAGCAGTTGTTGCTTGGTGAAAATTTACGAAGATGCCGAATAACAGTAGTGCCAGTATACTGACCATTCTTCGGTTATTTTTTGGTGTAGGTAAGTGGTGCATATTCCTAGTATTTGGGATTCCTTGTTTGTATTATCATTTTTGATAATACAAAGGTGAGGGAATGTACCAACTAAGACATCATCAGAATTAAGTATTTGCATTTACCCAAATGTAGTTAGACCGAATATAACAATAAAGTGGTGTCGTCTATTGTTCAAAATACTCATATCTAATGACTAAAAACTAATTAGTTATTGTCAAAAAAATCACCACAATTGAGGATTGGTTACAACATGAATTTATATGGAAATTTGTATTAAAATGTAGCACGTTGATTATCATAATTAACGGCTGCGCTTTATCTCCTAAATTTAAAAAACTATTTATGAACGCTTTAGCTGTCTATGCTTTGTTATTGGCTACTTTTTTTAATAGCGTTGAAGTAGCCGACCCAACTACACCGCTGCCCCTTACCGATGAAACACCAACTGGTCTTAGCCTAAGTCAATGTACCTCCAGTTTCAATGGAGACGTGACGACTTACACGCTCAAGGATGGCTATTACGACGCCGGGCACGCTATCTGGATTAGTCGCAAAAATCAGCGGGCTAAGGCCAAATATTTTGCCCACAAGCAAGATGGAAATTACGTCCACACTCGTTATGCCTACTGGCGCAGGGATGGGGATAAGTCAGTTATCCTGAAATCTAGCGGTGCTTACGCCACGGGCTGGAATGGTTCTGATGTTCCCGTTGGCGTGACTGTAGATAACGGGGTTATTGTCAATCGAAATTACACTACCGATATGGACGGATTAGTCATTGTTTACGCCACGGGAGGCATTGCCGTTTCCAATATCGAAGATGGTGATTTGTATCTAGAAAGCATTGGTCGTAAGGTCGATATTCGTAAAAGCGGAGATAGAGCTAGATTTTTGCAATGGGCAGTTTCCGAAAAGGCGACTGTTTTTCAAATGCACTTGATGGCTTACAAAAATCAGTTGAAAGTAGGGAAATACAATAGTAGTTCTGCAACGGCTAGGAGAAAATTATTGGCTTTAGCTAGAAGTAATCGAGGAGAGTTGTTCCACACCATTTTTTACTTCGAGCGCAGCCAAAGTTTATACGATGCTACGGATAAAGTACTCAATCTACTGCGAGGGAATCGCATGGACGTAATCGCCATGATTAACCTAGATACGGGCGGCTTTGATATTTTAAATACGGGTGGAGATGCTACAGATTGTAGTGGTAGCAATATTTGGGGGTCAAGTAGCAATTACGACGATATGACGAATTTGCTAACCTACGAGTATAATTGAGAGATGGTCTGATGGTTATTCCAATTAAACGGGTCAAAGATACACAACCAAAAATTTATGCGGTACTGGCTATTTCTTATTTTGCTTTATGCTTGGAATGATGTCAAGGCGAACGATTGCTTGGCAACCGTACAGCAATTAGAACAATTACCGTACGATAGCTTTGTGTTAGCCTTTCCTTTGGCGGCGGTACCAATAGAAGACGTTCGGACACTCGAAAAGTGTAGAGCATATATGCTGTCGAAAGGACTGCGCTGGAATGACTTTCTATTAGCGATGATAGAAAAGAAGATGGCCGCTACCGATTTCGACTTTGAGCAGCTAGACGACCTAAAAGCAATATTAAGCATTGGAGAAATTTTGAGCCATTCTAGTCACTATTTATCCGACACTATTTATTGTTATATGGCTGGTAGTGACTTGATTTTTGGAGGTATTGCCGATACGGTGCAATCCTTGATTCGGCAAGATTTATTAGATGTAGCCGATTTTAACGTACGATACGTGGTGCAACGACTACTCGATAATCAATACGGTATTGATATTCCTACGAGTAATTGGGTGAAATTATACAATTACTGCAAAGAAGGACGGTGGGATTACATCTGGCATAAATTCACCTCTACTTATCAGCGGGAATTTTTGACGGCGGTACTAATTGGCGTATTGGGGTTGGTAGGACTAGGGTGGATTTGGAGAAAACGATTTCCTAAATTTAAACCAAAAACAGCATGACTTTGCAAAAAATAGGAGTTGGTTTAATCTGCTGCCTTTGCTGCCTCTCTCTTTGGGGACAAAGAGATTTGGAAGAAACTGTTTGTCAAAATAATGTGCAAAAGGGCATTCGGACGGGCGTACTCCAGCAGTATAATAGAACATTAGGCTACGTCGTTTGGATGAATCCAGCAAAAGTCAAGTCGGGTTATTTTATTGACCGAGGTACGTACCCCAATGTGTATTCCAGAATTACCGATTGGACCGAACCTTCAGCTATTTTGGTCAGTACTAGCGGTAATTACGTCAATAAAAACTATCATCAATCTATTGGCTTAACCGTCGATAGGGGGAAAGTACTCAATAAAACCTTAGCCAGAGATATGGACGGTTTGGTTGTCACTTTGAATGGTAGTTTGACCATTTTTAGTGTACAACGCCCTTTCAAATTACCAGGCCAATACAAAAGTATCAATGCCTCCTACGATAAGACTCGACTTTTACAATGGGCACAACGAATTAAAGCCTCCGTTTTTCAAACGCATTTATTGGCTTTTGATAATGCTTTGACTATTTCTACGGCGGGTAATAAGAAAGTAGCTAAGCGCAAGTTCTTGGCAACCGTTTACGATAAGTCGGGCAATAAGCAGCGAGTGCTATTTTATTTACAAAAGGGCGCCTACTTGCAAAAAGCGGCCAAGCAAGTGTTCGATTATTTACGGGTGCAGGGCTACCACGTGCAGGCGATGGTCAATTTGGACACGGGCGGAAATGATATTTTGACGATAGACGATACCTTGCAACGTTGCAATAATCGGGTTATTAGAGGATTTATGTCTGCTACTTATGCTACCAATTTATTGGTGTTTTACAATCAGTAAGTGGGTAACAAACCAGCCACCTATTAAACAATTATTTTCAAATGGTCATAAGAAAATTTTTTATATGCTTCTCGATAATCATTTGGGTTACACAACTTGCTATTGCCCAGCCAAGTGGATTTAGGTCTCCTCAACATGAACTAGCATACACTAGGCAAAAAATGCGGGAATTGAGTGCTAAGCTAAAAAAGCAAGTGCACTACAATAATATTTTAAAACGAGAGAAAGCACAGCTAAAAGCGCAGTTACAGCAAGTTTTACAGGATTGTAATCAAGGTACTGATTCCACAGTACCTAACTCGGAGTCATCTATTATCAATCAATATCGTACAAAAGTGGCTGATACCTTGGCTACTTACCCCGAAACCTACGCCCAACAACTATCTCTTTTTGACAATTACTTTGACGCCTACGTGGTCGATTTAAACCAACCCAACCAACAGCTTAAATTCTTCTGGAAAAATGACCGAGGCGTCAAGTACAATTCGTTGGATAGGGTAAAAACCGATGTGCAGCAGCAGTCCAGCAAATTGGCGTTTGTGACCAATGGTGGTATGTATGACCCCAACCAAAATCCCCAAGGTTTGCTAATGCAAGATGGAGAGATTCGACAAGAACTAGATAGGCAGCAAAGCGGGAATGGTAACTTCTATTTACAACCGAACGGTGTTTTTTTAATTGATGGAAACGGACAACCTAAAATTGTGACGACCCAAGACTATTTGACCAATAACTGGGAAAGTCGAGCGGTACAGGCGACCCAATCGGGGCCAATGCTGGTCATCAACGGTCAGTATCACCCAAAATTTAATCTCAATTCACCCAATAAAAATTTGCGCAGTGGAGTAGGCGTGATTGATGCCAACCGAGTGGTCTTTATTATCTCGAAATTGGGCGTTAATTTCTACGATTTTGCCCGCCTTTTTAAGGAGGTTTTTGGTTGTCAAAACGCCTTGTTTTTGGATGGGGTTATTTCGCAAATGTATTGCCCCGAACTCAACCGCTACGATACGGGTGGGTCTTTTGGAACTATCATCGGATTAGTCAAATAAGTTGAATTAATGCCTCAAATTATGAAAAAGCGATTTCTTTTTTCTATTTGTCTCTTATTAGCTGCCAATTATGGACTGTTCGGTCAAAATATACAACGGGGACTCATTGCGCAGTACCTGTTTAATGGGGATACTAAAGATGCTAGTGTTAATAAGAACGACGGTATTCAAAATGGTGGTTTAAAATTTGATGCCGACCGATTTGGCAGTCCCTGTGGGGCGTTATCTTTTAATGGAACGGATGGTTACGTAGTCGTTCCCGATTCCCGCAGTATCAAGTCGCCCCGACGGGAGTTGTCGGCTACCGTTTGGCTAAAACTCAACCAAGGAGCGGGTCCTATCAAATGGTCAACGGTACTTTGCAAGTCGGATATTCGAGACGAACTACCCGAAAGTCCCCAATACCGCTTTCAAACGACAAACCAGACCGTTTCTATTAGTACTGATTTTACGGAAAATTTTGTCAAAGATTTGGCGTATGGTCAATGGTATCATTACGCTTTGACCTACGACGGAACAAAAGTGAGGTCATTCTTAAATGGACAAAAATTCTTTGAATTTCATTATAATAAAGCTTTTGTAAGTAATAACATGCCCCTAGAAATCGGGAGGGATATGCCGGGAGGCCTCGAATACTTCTCGGGAAGTTTCGACGATTTGCGCATTTTCAACCGAGGGCTTAGCGAAAATGAAGTTTTGACGATTTATCAAGACCAATCCGAAAAGACTTCAGCCAAACCCTGTAACGTTTCAACCCCCACGCCACCTCCTGTGACACCAACTCCTGCGCCCAAGTTGCCGCCAACCGTTACCATTACGACGCCTAATGGTAGTCCAACTACGGTCAAAAAAGCAGCGACTGATGTAGTAGCTACTACCAAAAATATTCAAAAAAAGAAGCAAATTCGCTTTGAAGTAAACGGGCAGCAGGTCTCTAATTTTGATTTTGACCCCCAGCAACAACTTTTCCAGAGTGCAGTAAGACTGGTAGAAGGAAATAATATTTGCCAAATAAAAGTGACCAATGCGGATGGAACGGATGAGGCCACTACTTTTATCCAATACGTCAAACCTCAACTGCCACAAGCACCGCCACCGCCGCCCGTCAGAACGCCCCAGCCTCCCATCGTAACCATCAATCAACCGCAGCAAAATCCTTACGTTGCGGATGAAAGGGTGCAACGGATTCTAGCAAGTATTGAGCATGTGTCCAACAAATCGGACATTACGTTTCGGGTGAACGGGAAAGCCATCAGTAGTTTTACTTTTAACAAAAGAAAGAAAGCGTTTGAGAGTGTCATTCAATTAGAAAAGGGCAATAATTTCATTGAAATTACGGCTACCAATCGAGATGGAAAAGATAATAAAACCAGCATCTTAACTTACGAACCAACTAAACGACCGCCGAAGATTATTGTCCTTACTCCTGCAAAAAATCCACACAGCACGCAACAAGCAACGCAAAAAATTAGGGCTAACGTACGCTACATTGACTCCAAAGCGGGTTTGCAGTTTTCGGTCAACGGACAACCCTTTTCGGACTTTTCCTTTGACGTTAATAAAAAACTATTTGAAGCCACCATTCCTTTAAACGAAGGATTCAACTTATTTCAAATTGTGGCAACTAATTCCGATGGTACGGATAATGCGATTGGTCAAATCCAATATCAGCCAGCTAGCCCACCTCCTGTACCTAGTGAAACTAAAGTAGATGTGGGAGAGGTAACGGTAAAAGAAGAAATTGTGCTTGACAAGCAAGACATTGAACTTATCTGTTTTGACCACCAAAGAGAAGATGGCGATACCGTTTCCATCATTATTAATGACCAGTTGGTAGCGGATAGGATTCGCCTAACAACTAACAAGAACAAGGCCTTTAAGTATAAGCTCAATTTACAGCCCAATCAAGATTATCTCGTTGTTTCCAAAGCGTGGAATTTGGGTACTCAATACCTTAATACGATGACTATTGATATTTACAGTGGTACAAAGTTTTTAAATCGAGTGCAATTGGAGTCAGAAATAGGTAAGAGTGAGGCCGTTCGATTGCGGTATAGGTGACAGGATGAGATTTGCTGGTAGTACAGCCTTCAGGCTGTCGGGTTCGCCGACCTTTAGGTTGGCAAGTATGCAAAGCGGCCTAAAGGCCACTTAACAGGACAGCCTGAAGGCTGTGCTACCGACATGCTAGGACTGCTTACTAATAATTTTTTAACTATTTGCTATGCAACTATTCATATCCATACGTCCTTTTTTGTTGTGCTTTCCGCTGCTTCTATTGGTGACAAAAACAACAGGGCAAACACTTGCGGGAGAAGCCAAGGCTGTTCCGCTAAGTGATGGCGTAACGTTTGACGTTTTTTTAGTAGACTTAGACCACGCCGATATTGCCTTTTACCACCAAAAAGAAAATGGAGAAAAAATAAAGAATATTGATAACCTAAAACGCTATTTACAGCAGCAAGCGAAGAGATTGGTTTTTGCCACTAATGGTGGGATGTACCGTGCTGACCATACTCCAACGGGCTTATACGTAGAAAATGGTGTTGCATCTTATCCGTTAAACATGGGCGCAGGTGGACCTGATTTTACCAATTTTTACCATCTAAAACCCAATGGTGTTTTCTATTTACAAAAAAATGGCGGTTACGGAATTATCAGTCGAGAAAATTATGGTCAATTAAAAGGGGTCGAATTTGCGACCCAATCGGCACCGATGATATTAATAAACGGTGCTTTAAACAGTATTTTAAACAAACAATCGAATAGTAAATTTATCCGAAGTGGGGTAGGGGTTGCCAAAAAGAATGGGATGATGAATAAATACGAACTCGTCTTTGCCATCTCCAAAGAACCCATTACGTTTTACGATTTTGCTCGGATATTTAAGTATTACGGCTGCCAAGAAGCGCTTTATTTGGATGGACACATCTCCGAGATGTACGTCCCCGCTTTGCAACGAACGACTACCCATAACGATTTTGCCAGCATCATTGCCATCACCGAAAAATTATAATCATGAATACTTGGAAAGGAACCATTTGTTTTTTGAGTTTATTAACTATGAGTGCTTGCTTGACTCCAGAAAAGGTCAAAGAACACCACACTTATAAAGAACTCAAGAACGATAAAAATAAAAGAATTAATGCACTACGGAAAGAGATAAATACACAAAACAAAAGAATAAAAAATTTAGAAGAAGCTAATATCTCCCTTAGTGATTTGCTCGATAGTTTAGAAAATAATGACAATCAACGTATCGCTGAAAGTAAGGTAAGCTCCAGTAAACCATCCTACATTGGTAAAGAAACAGAAAAGTATTTGGATGCTAATGGAAATCAATCCTATAGAGTTTATGTGAAAGGTAAGGTTTTCACAACATACCTGATAAAGCATCCAGGAGACATAAAGCTATTTTGGAAAAACAAAAATCGAAGAATAACTAACTTAGAAGGGCTTAAACGGATGGCATCAAAGGACTCCGAAGAATTAATTTTTGGTATGAATGCAGGCATTTTTACCCAAGGCGGTCGTCCTGAAGGCCTGTTTGTCGTCGCAGGCAAGGAACAAGTCCCATTGAATACCCGCCAAGGAACCGGTAATTTTTATTTAGAGCCGAATGGTGTCTTTTTTATAACCGAACGGGATAGTGCTGCCGTTTTGAAGACAGCATCTTTTGCTGCTATTCAGTCGGACTTAAAAATTAAGTATGCTACTCAATCGGGACCAATGCTAGTTATCAATAATAAAGTTCATCCTGTGTTTAAGGAGGACTCCAAACACTATAATATCCGTAACGGTGTAGGTGTAAAGGCAGATGGCAGTTTGGTATTCTTAATTTCCGAAAAACCCGTGACACTCTACCAGTTTGCTCGAATTTTCAAAGACCATTTTAAGTGTCCAAATGCACTCTACTTAGACGGCGCCATCTCCAAGGCTTATTTACCGAAATTGGATAAAAATCGAGGTTTAACGGGCAATTTTGGACCTTTGATTGGCGTGTACAAAAACAAAGCACAAAAAAATAGTCCAAACAAATCAAAGTAAAAGTATCATGCAGCGTCTTCTACTACTCCCTTTATTTTTATGGTTACTATTTTCGATGCAAAATAGTATAGCACAGCCAGTAGCCGTCGTAAGAGGGACTAACATTAATGTGCGAAGCGGTGCGGGTACGAACCATCCTCAATTGTTTCAGTTGAATACAGGCGATAGTTGTCGCATCAAGTTCAATATGCGTGAGGAAAACATCATGGGCTATGGGATTAATGCTTGGTATAAGATTGATTATCAAGGACAAGAAGGATTTGTTTTTGGGGCTTTTCTAGATTTTGTAGCCGATAAAGTGGCTACCAATCGCCAAAATACCAAAAGCCAACAACTAAGTAAAATTATTGCAAATGAGGTAAACGCACGGGTTTGTGCCAGTCTTACTTGCGCCAAGGCATTCCAAGTTAACGCTGGCGACGAGGTACAAGTTATTGGTAAAACAATGGATTACCACATCCCCAGCATCGGCAAAAAACCTTGGTACGAAGTCGTTTATAACGGGCAGAAAGGGTTTATTTACAGCCACTTTGTAGACTGTACTACATGCGATTTTAATGCCTTAAATCCTGTAGTATCTACGAATAATTCTCCGATGACTAAAGGAACAATTATTGGTGACAAAGTGAACATTCGGTCGGGGAGTGCGACTAATTATCCCATCCTCTTTCAGCTAGATATTGGGGCTATTTGTGAAGTTCAAAAAGAAATACCGGTTAAGGGGCAGCAATTACCTTGGTATAAAATCAAAGCAAACGGGCAGACGGGGTACGTGTACGGTGAATTTTTATCCGTTACTTCGACCGTACAAAGACCCGTCAAAGTGTGGGCAGTGGTGGCAGGTATTTCGGACTACGCCAACTTACTGAACAGCAACTACGGAGTCACCGATTTGCGCTACGCCGATACGGATGCCAAACGGATGTATCAGTTCTTGAAAAGTCCACCAGGAGGCAACCTGCCCGACGACCAAATTGTGCTGTTGCGCAACCAAGAAGCCACAAGTCAAAATATTCTACAAAACGCCCAGCGATTGTTTCAACAAGCGGGTCCACAAGACCTCATTATCGTCTATTTCTCTGGGCACGGAGGGCCTAATTACTTTGTGGCTTACGACCAAGCACTCAAATACAGCGACATCAAAACGGTCGTCGAGCAAAGTCCCGCCAAAAAGCGATTGTGTATTGCCGATGCCTGCTATTCGGGTACTTGGAGCAATAATACGCAAAAACGGTCCGTACAAAAACGCATGAACGATGACCAACTGGAGCAGTTGTATTACGATGCGTTGGCTAGTTCTACGAATGGAATTGCCCTGTTCATGTCGTCCTCGAATACAGAAACCTCTTTAGAAATTCCCCAAATTGGTCAAGGACTGTTTACTTATTTCTACATCGAAGGCTTGAAAGGGGCGGCCGATGCCGATAAGAATCAAATTATTACCTTGAAAGAGTTATACGAATTTGTACAAAATGGAGTAAGTTACGTTGCGTGGACTCAATTTCAACATCGGCAAACGCCAAAAATAAGCGGCTATTTTGATACCGAAATGCCCATTGGTATTGTTCGCTAAACCTCATTATCTATGGTAGCTTTTTTTAGAAAATATTCTTTTATGGTACTGTGGCTTTTGCTAACTGTAGGAGTTGCTTTGCAAGCACAAACGGGAGTTATCAATACCGACCAAACTCGACTGCGTGTCTGCGACGATAAGGGTTGTCAGACCAAAAAAACTGTCAACAAAGGAACAAAATTCACGGTAATTGGCAGAGGAAAAGCGGAATATATTGATGGCTACGGTTTGCATCCGTGGCTTAAAATCAAAATAGGTCAAAGTACCCAAGGCTACGTATTTGCCGCTTTGGTGGATTTTGATATTGACCTAAAAGAACAGGTAAAAATGGACACTAGTGCGTTCGTCAGAGAGGCCAACGTCAACGTTCGAGCTTGTCCTCGTTTGTACCATAGTGTTCCCTTATTTCAATTGGATAAAGGGCAGTACGTGGAAGTACTTCGACAGTCTAAAGACCAAGAAGACATCGACGGGTTGGGCGAAAATTACTGGTATTTTGTCCGTTCGGATAAGCAAGCGGGGTACGCTTTTGGTAGCCTACTTACCTTTGCTACGGCTCAACTGCGCATTGATTCTAGTAACGTCAAAGCCTACGATACTTATTCGGATAATCGGATGGTTCGGCAGCGGGTGTCCCAAGGGCAGTATTACCAAATAAAAGCACAAAGTGCCAAAAGCCATTTGATTCGTCCTTACGGGCGGCACTATTGGTATCAATTAGCAGAAAATGGCCAGTCCATCGGTTGGGTTTTTGGCGTCTTTACTTCTAAAAATGATACCCAAGTAGATTGTCAATGCGTGGACTACGTAAAAAATAAATTGTCTATAACTGGCCCCACCAAAAATGCCTTTGAATGGGAAGATGCTCTATTTGGTAGAATCCCCGTAATTGTCAACGGGCAGCCGACTACGCTAGACTACGAAGAGATTTTGGATGTGACAAAAACCAAAAAGGGAGACATTGTTATTTTTGACCGACTGCACCCACAAGTGGATGCTAACTACGGGCATATTGGTATTTTGGACAAACCCGTACGTAGTTCAACACAAACCGACGTAGTCGTTATTGGTGGCAACCACAAGGTAGATTTAAAAGCCTACTATTCAGATGCAGGCTGTCATAACGTGAGCCGAAAAACGTATCGCTTAGACAGCAACGTTCGCTTTTATCGCCCCGCTAAGTCCCGTCGAGCTACTACTAATTCGGCCACTAACTAAAAACGTATGAATCATAACACTCTATCCTTCCGTCAAATTGCCATTGCTTTGGGGACGACGCTGCTAATTGCTGGCATCATCGTCGCCATCGGAGTTATATCAGGAGCTAACTCTTCGGAAAAAAAGGCTGAAAATAACAAAAAAAATGCAAGCCCCATTACGCAGACTGCTGAACGTCCCGTCAAAGTAGCAACTAAGCGGCCCACTGCAAATCTCAATAAATCAGCACACACCTTCGACTACCTCAAAAAACCATTTACCGCCTTCATTTTCGATGTCACCCAACAACAGCTTAATTTTTCTTTACATAATGCCAAAGGTGCTAATTATAGTACATTAACGGCGGTTACCGACACTTTAGAAAAAATGGGCAATAAGGTATTATTCGCCACCAATGCGGGTATTTTTGCGCCCGACCAACAACCCGAAGGGCTATTCGTTGCCAATGGAGAAGTCCTGACGGAGCTTAATTTAGAAAAGGGAAAGGGTAATTTTTATCTACAACCCAACGGCGTCTTTTTTCTGACAAAAGCGGGTAAATTGGGGGTTTTACCGTCTAAAACCTTTGCCGAGCAGGATGTAGCGGTTACCTACGCCACTCAATCGGGTCCGCTACTTTTACGCAACGATACCATCCACGAGGCCATCAATCAAGGCTCGCCCAACTTACGGGTTCGGAACGGCGTAGGCATTATTTCCCCGACCAAAGCCGTCTTTGTTATCTCTGAAATACCCGTCAATTTCTACGATTTTACAATGGTTTTTAAAGATTACTTTGGTTGCCGTGACGCCCTTTATTTGGATGGGGTTATTTCGGAGATTTACCTCCCCGAACTTGAACGAACGGAATCCAAAGGCGAGTTTGCGGGTATTATTAGCGTGACGGATTAGCAACCATCAGACAATCAAACTTCTCAACTATGAACAAGATATATTACTTACTATTGCTACTATCCTCCGTTGGTCTGTTGAATAAAGACGGATGCAAGCAAAGCGAACGGTTTTTCGACACAGAAAGCTACCATCGTAGAACCCAAGAATTAAAGGCCAATGTACAGACGATTGATAGCCTGTCGCAGATGGTTGGCAATACGGAATGCTTCGATGCGCTTCGGAAAGATACGCTGCTGGAACGCTACCAAGATTTCTGTTTTTATTTAGACATCGTTGATTTTCCCGACAAGCCGTCTATCTCCGTCGAGGAATGTGTGGTCAAAAAAGAGGTCGTTGATTTAAAAAAATTGGCCAATCGAAAATGGCTCAACCAAGAATTTATCTTTTTGGATAGTCTATTGGGCGTGCTAGAACAAGAGGCTAAATCTTTTAAAAAGTTTTTGGAAAAAGACTGTTATAAAAAGTATAACCTTTGTCAACAGCTAAAACGCAAAGAAGTCAACAAAAAAATATTAAAAGCCATTGAGAGCATGGCTATTTTGCTAGATGCTGACTCGGCTACTTTGGCACGAGATAGTCTGCTTATATTAACGGACTTGCAAGCGTTTAGGCAATTAGTACCCGCCCCCGATGCCAGCCAATTTTACGAAACCCTGCTAACGGCAATGGTGGCGGACGTAAAATACCAATTAGGACGCAAAAGCAATAAATACCTATGCGATGATGCGCATATTCGTTGGGCTGCCATTGAACTAGCCATGATTTTAGGAACAAATCCATGTGAAATAGAACATCTAGCCGAACTTAGTCAAGATAAATGGTCTATTGTAATCGACGCAGCTTGGTTACAAAATCGCATTGATGCAACTAGGAGGTGCGCCATCTATCCTAGAGGTTGTGATTGTCGATTGGCGCAAAATTATGATTCTATTGCGGTCAAAAATCTGGGGTCTTGTATTGGCTGCATGGATTCGTTGGCCCTCAATTACTGCCCAGCGGCTAAAGTACAAGGAGATTTTGCTTGTCGATATGCGGCTTGTTTAGACCGCTGTTACGAAGAGAGACCAAAGGCCATTACCGATTTATATCCAGAATTTATGAAAGGAAGAGATACCGTCCTGCACGTTGATACCCTTTGTGGTATCAATCGCTGCGGATGTCTCAATCCTTGCGCGGAAAATTACGACCCACAAGCTACGATTCCCGATGTCCCCGACAGTTGTATTGGTCAAAAATGTGGTTGTTTGGATTCTACGGCGGTCAATTATGCTCGCAGAACTAGCCCCGATTGGGCACGCCGAATATACGAAGACCCTACCATTGTCATTCACGACCAAAGTCAATGTATTTATGCGGGATGCACCAATCCCTGTTCGCTCAACTTCGACCCGTTGGCTCAAACGAGTGATGCTTCCTGCGAATGTGATTCGGTCTCGCTGCGAGATTTGGAGCGTTTGAAAAAAGGACTAAGCATGGATGCGGTAGATTCCATGTATTCAACTACGCTTTTACAAGACGAATTTACCGATTATTTATCCAAATCCACCAAAAAAGTGAGTACGGTTAATTTTCGCCGAGTCAACTTAGACTTAATCGTAGATGTAGATATGCGAGCAATGAAAATTAAATCGACGGGGGAATACGACGGCATTCCACTAGGGGAATACAATTTTAAGCCCGTGAACGAAATCATGGATGAACTCATCAAATTTTTGACCATCAAAACAGGAGATTTATTCGCCCCCGCCGCTCTCATCAAAATTATCGGAGAGGCGGACGGACATCCCATCGGGAGTACAGGCATTGAATTTCAAAACGCCCACCGTTCCATTTTGGACGAATATTTTAAGACCATTGCCCCCAATACGCCTTCGGACTTATTAAGTGTAAGCGCCGAGACTTACGATATGCTACCCGACAGTATTCCTTTCAATCTCGAAAACGGGCAGTCCATCTACGATAACGTAAGCCTTGCTTTTTTGAGAGCGTACATGGTCAAACAAAAAATTAAAGACCTGCTGCCCCAAATTGAAGAAAAAAGAATCTTTTTGGGGGCTAAAGCCAATACGAATCGAGGCAAGCAATACCGAAGAGTAGCGGTCTCTTTACAAATAGAAGGCTTTTACGAAATTATGGGCGAGCAAGAAGAGGCCAATTTAGCGTCCATTGCCGAAATTGACGATGCCATCGACTTTTTTAATACTAAGGGATTTCCTGGTCAGGGAAAGACCTATTTGGCTTGTCCTTGTATTGATAGAACGACGACTAACGCTGCTACTAATTAGCAATATTTTGGCGAACCAAGATATGCCGAATCTTGAAGATTTGATATATCTAAATCACTTTCTAAAATAAGCTGATATGAACAAAAACTACCTATACCTTACCGTTCGTCTCCACTTAAACTTAATGTTGATAGGGGGCAGTTGTTTTGTAATGTCTCCTTGCGTGGCAAATTCAACTACCTTACCGCCTGTCTTTTTGCGTACTCAATTGGTTACGGACAGCATTCCTAAAATTGCATCCTTAGATACGCTCAACGGAGAAAGTATTTTAGATACTGCGGCTGCGGTCAAATTGGTAGTGGATGCCCTGCAAGCGCAAATTCTTTCTGTGACCAATTCGGAAAGTTTAGTAGCCAAAAGTGATACGATAACGACGACCATCGTTCCTACCAAAAAAGTAGTGAATCCACAAGTCAAAAAGCTGGAACAGCAGATTGAAAAACTAAAAGCCTTCCGGCAAAACGAATCCGATAAATACTATCGAGCACACCAATTGCTGGAGCATTACGCCAAATCGGAGGCGACGGACCTCCTATTAAACGTTTGGCATTATACCGCTGAAGCTACACGCACCAATCAATCTCAAAGTGGCTTGAAATTTACCATTAATAGTAAAATGACCGAACAATTAATCAATGGGAAAGCCTCCATTGTATTAGAAAAAATCGCCCAAGTATTTGTGCATACCCTACAACGCCACGCCAGTATTTACGAAATTGCTCTAAATCCGTCGGATTGCCAATTGGTCGTTCAGTTATTTAGTCGTAGCGACCAATTGCCGCAACGAATAGCTACTATTTTAGACCCGTTGCAAGTGCCTTACAAAATTCAGCATACTTTTTCCGAACAGCCTAAGACTACCTTCTTTTTTCAAAATGACCAGTATTTCCAGCAACAATTGACCGAGTGGGAAGATAAAGAGCAGCGGCTGAATCGGAATATTCGGATGGTGGAGGGGAGAATAGAAAAGCTGAAGAAGTAGAGAAAAGCTGAAGAAGTAGAGAAAAAGTTAAATGTGTAAATCAAAGTACAATTATCTACTCATTTCTAAGTACAACTAATACCCAAAAGCGACGATTGTCCCCAAATATCACTTTTCTGAAATTTGTTAATGAGATATTTCAATTAAAATAAGGTAGAAACTAAAACAAATTTCTGATGAAAAGACTCCTCCTCTTGTTCTTTTTACTGGCAGCAGTAACAACTTTTGCCTGCACTACTACTTGCGTACACGACCATTGCACCTTATCTCCATCAACCAATGAACTACCAACCGCTGACGATAATCCTTTTTTATCCATCGCCCTGCGGGCTTTGGCCAAATCCTATCTCAAACGACAAGTTAAGCGGCAAAGCAAAAAGTACATTCGCAGTCGCTACGGGCGCATGACCGTCAATCAAGCCGCCGATTACGCCGTGGACGAGGCCTTTGATTACGTGGAGCAAAGTCTAAGTCCGCAAGAACAACGCCACGTCACGACTTATTGGAACAAGGGTAAATCCAATACGGCGCATTTTGGCAGTTGTCGCATCTGTTTGCGAGCGGGAGACGAATTGGTAACCGCTACTAGCTATACAGCCCCTACCTCATCAGGCGAACCTAATATGCCTAGCGGAAAACGCAGTAAGCAAAACAGAGAACCCCGCACCCCCTCTCCTTACAACGGCTTACGCCTCAATCTTTCCTTCTCTGCGCCCCGCACGGAAGCTGCGTTTCACCAGACCGTTATCGAAGAAGGCTCGGCTATCGGGGGTGGTAGCGTTAGTTTAGAATACCAAGTTTCGGTACTACAATTTGAAACCGGCTACAAATACTTTGAAACCCAAAACGAAAACTTAAACATCGACTCCTACAACTTATCGGGGATTTACGGTATCGGCTCGATTACGCTACCTTGGTTGAAGGTTATTGCCCCTTCGGTAGGCGGCGGCTACCAATTGGGACGAGTAGATTTTGAGCAAAACGGTCGGCCTACTCGGTTTGACAATCATGGCGTTTTGTTACACGGTGCTTTGTCCATCAATCCGTCCCCTAAATGGTCCATTCAAGGGCGGTATAATCGACTGATACAGGCGGATGTTTTTGAGACGGAGTTGTTTGAGGTGGGGTTGAAGTTTCGGTTGAATTAGGTTTGACCTATGTAATATAAACTTACATTTTTTATGCGTTTAATCTATCTTCTATTAATTATTTATCTCTCTACTATTTCCTTAAATGCCCAGAGCATCGGGCACAGTGCTGCAATTAAACTTAATGATAACGGCTATTTCTTTCCTGAACATGAATTTTTAAATGAACTTGCGAAGGCTAATTTAGCTACCAATGCTCGGTCTGCTGCATGGTTACAGGATTACGGCTACTCACTGATGGAACAGGATAATTTTAAATTGCCCATATTCTATTATGCCATAGCCCATGATATCGCCAAAAGAATTAGGATGGCAGAAAATCTAAAATATGGAACTCAAGTAGATACCATCGCCGAGGTTAGAAATGATAATACCGTACAAAAAATATGCTATAAACACAACGCTACTAACTGTGAAGAGGGAGCTACTTACTACCTCTGGGATGAAATGATGAATTATGATGTTGTACCACGCTCTCAAGGTATTTGCCCAGAAGGTTGGATTATTCCTAATGAAGCAGATTTTGAAACCTTAATGGCTACCATCAATAGCTTCAATATCTTATTTGAGTCAGAATTTAAAGCGGAACAATTGGGTTATGTTAATAATTGCGCTGTGCTTAATAACTGCGATAATCAACATAAACCTGAAGCATTTAATAAGGAAACTATAAGTAATGTCTGGGAATTTGGAAATAGAGCTTGGTTTTGGACCTCTACT
Organism: Bacteroidota bacterium; assembly: GCA_039024375.1. Taxonomy (GTDB): domain Bacteria; phylum Bacteroidota; class Bacteroidia; order Chitinophagales; family Saprospiraceae; genus JAFMDF01. Next base: position 6,382 of record JBCCQK010000019.1, on the reverse strand, counting down.
AAGCATCCGTCCAATACCGATTTTGCTTATTTTTTTCAGGTTTCGGATTATAAAAATGTAGGAACTCACATGCAAACAATGCCCCAATATAAAATCTTTGGTTGCTGTGTAAGGTGCATTAAAAAATAATGACCAATAATAATTAGATACTTTTATTCTAATAGTTAAAATTCCTTGTTTCTAAGTAGAAATTACTTAGTGATTTGCCCATATTTTTGTAAAAACAAACACTCAAGTCTCAAACTATTGACAACTAAGATACCCTATACCACCAATCTAACCTACGCCCTCCTCTACGCCCTAGTAGTAACAGGCCTCTCCATGCTATCCGATGGTTGCCACGTCTTTTTGAAAACCGAAAATACCCTGTATGACCCTATCCAAAGAATATTAGCCATTGACCATGCAGACAATTGGCGAGTGGAACGATTTCAGCCTACGTTAGACCAACTACATTTTATTCCGTTGGATAGCAATTACATCGATATGAATTGCAATCGAGTGAAAAGAGATAGTCTAGCCATACTTTTGCGAACTTTAGCTAACGCCAATCAAGAAGCTACCATTTTCCTAGATTATGATTTTGAACCTTTAGACACTACCGATAATAAATTATTACTAGGAAAAGATAGCCTACTGTACGAAAGCATGTTGAGTTTAGGCGAGCGGTTGGTCATCATTAGTGACACAACGGGTAATACGATTTTTACGAATAACTGGAAGACTCGTGGCACTAACAAAAACACCACAAAGATTCCTAAAAATGGAGGGATAGAACTAAAGATTTTTGAGGATGAGGGAAAGATTCGGTACGTCAATTTAGGCTTAGAAAAAACCAAGGAGGATGCTTTCATTGAAATCTTACTCAAATTAACTAAGGGGAAATCTCTAAGTCAGCTGAAATTGCCTGAAGAGATTGAAATTAACTATTTCATTCGCAATAACCGACCCATTGGGAGACGCCCCGTATTGAATACAACCCAAGCATCCGAGGTTGTTCATACGCAAGCGAACGCTATTTTTGCCAAAAGCACTCAACTAATTTTCATTGGTGCTTTTCATAAACTCATCAATAAATACAGTCAAACCTTTGATTATTTTGATACCCCCATTAGGGGCTTGAATGGGATTTACATCAACCTCAATGCTTACTTAAATGTAGCGACCAATACTTATATCCAACGTGCTCCCGAATGGTTAATTTTTGTAGTTAATTTCTTATTGGCCTTCGGAGGAAGTGGCTATTATCATTTTGTTGCGGCTAAAAAGCAAGTGCATTACGTTAAACCTACTAGCTGGCTTAGGCGAGAATTATGCTTTAGTTTACTAATTTTTGTGCTACTGATTGGGAGTTTATTTTACTGGTACTACATGAAGTTTCCGTTTGTTTGGACCCTACTGTTTTTTGTAATGAATCAAAGTATCTATCATTTTCTCTCCAAAAAAATTAAAAAGTAATCGTTATGCAGATTATTAATTATGTCCTGTTGCTTAGTGTTCTATTCTCTTTACCATTAACTGCCCAAAAAGGCAAATATTGGATTGAATCTACCGATTTGGATAGCTTAGTTATCAAGAGTAATGGACAATCCACTACTGTAAAGGGCTTCAAGGATAACACCTATTTTAACATTGAAAGAACAGGTTATCAACCCGTTTTTTTAAAGCCCTACTGTGATAAACCTGGCTGTAAAGATTCCCTTTCCATTAAACTCTGGGGGCAAGAAGAAGACGCTTACACTAGCTGGATTTATATGCCATCGCAAGACTCCATTGATATTGATTCTTGTTTTATTAAATACCCCGAAGCCAGTTTGTTAAGTCAAACTTACGAGAGTTCTAAGGAAATCGCTGCTGCTTTTTTGGAAAGTGTAGGGGGTGGTGGTCGAATCATCAGTGCAATCAGAACTGTTTTAAAGGGTGGAGAACCACCTAAACCTGACGAATCCAAATTGTCTTTTGCCGAAAGTGATAATTTCCGCTACCCTCAATTAGCTGATTTTCAAGTACCATTTGCAGTAGCCAACGATTACCCTATCAAGAGTATTTACCTGATTAGTCACGCAGGAGAATTGGTATTTTGTGGCGGAGACCCTAGTCTAGTGATGGATGTTTTTTCTACCTTCAAAAAAGAACAAGCACCTACTTTGTCCAATTTTCTAACCACCAACGCACCAATAGACGACAACTTTAAAAGGTATCAACTGGATATGGAAAAAATAAAACCTTATTTGTTGGCGGCATTCAAAACGGGGGAATGGTACCAACTGGGCATAGAGTTGGAAAAAGATACTACGGATTTTAATCCCTATTTGTTTAATTTCCAATTTTTTACGGCGGAGGAATTGCAACAAATAGAAGATTTTGCGATGGGTAAGTAGTCTTCTAGGCTTATTCGATATTCAATCATGCATTATTCCAAATTATCCTTGAAACAACCACCAGTCATATTATTAGCTTTTGCTAGTGCTCGGAATGATAAAGAGCTTCGATTCCTGTCGGAAGAATATGAGCAAATTTCAAAAGTTTTAGCAACAGCATCAAAAGATAACCTATGTGAAGTTGTGCCCATTCCCTATGCTACTTTAGATAAGATACTAGCAAAATTTAGAGAATTTAAAGACCGCGTCGCTATTTTCCATTATGCGGGTCACGCTAACGATTATAAACTGCATTTAGAAACTCCTTTTGGCACTAGAGACATTGTCTATGCCAAAGGTTTTGCCGCCTATTTAGGGGCGCAAAGAGGTTTGCAATTAGTCTTTCTAAATGGCTGTGCCACTCAAGCACAAGGAGAATTACTAGAAGCACATATTCCAATTGCCATTACTACCAAAAATAAAGTTAGTGATGACATAGCGATGCAATTTGCGGTAGATTTTTACGCAGAACTAGGGGTAGGTTGTTCCATAGGTGAGGCTTATCAAAGAACCGTTTCTTTACTACAAAGTCGCAAGCGAGCAGCCAAAATAACGCTTCGAGATGCGCCCTTGCGGCCAGAGCTGCGAAAAAGGGAAAAGAATGAATGGATACTCCAAACCCAGTCCGTCGATAAACAGGGTGCCGATTGGAGTTTACCGCAGGCCACTTTAAAGCCGCTTTATCCTTACCAATTATCAGTAGAGCCCAAATTTTCTGCTCAACCCTTTCCAGAACAAAGAGCCTATACCTTAGAGGAAGTAGCTATTTTTTGGGGAAGAGATTACGAAATCAGCGACTTTTTAAATAGCATTTTAGATGAAGATAGCCCAGATTTTTTATTACTCTACGGGGCAAGTGGAGTAGGGAAGACCTCCTTGATTCAAGCTGGTGTATTACCTAGGATTCCGCAAAATCAAATTTTATACAATAGCGTCGTCACTAAACAACCTCTATCCATCAGGTTGCTAGATTTAATAGAAAATAACACCTTAGAAACGGTAGACAACGGGTTGCAGTATATTGTCTTAGATGCACCGCTTCCTTCCCCGTTGGAAATATTACCCATCTTAAAGCGATTTATTAGTGATACCAAGCCAAAGGTGAAATGTATCATCAGCCTACCAACCTCGGAAGTTAACCGATGGGCTAAAACTATCACAACCGGCACTTCTTTTTCTTATCAATCTATTTATTTGCCTCCTTTGAGTAAATGGGGTATGCAGGAAATTTTTAATGGCTTGGAAAATAAGTTTAATACCCGATTCGAGGATAATTTAACGAACCAAGTCATCAGCCATTTTGAAAGCGATAATACAGCACCGCTTACTTCCCTTTTCCAAATTTTTGTAAAACGATTGTGGGAAAAGGCCAAAAATTTACATAATACCAAACCTAAATTGACCTTTGACCTATATCAGAAGTCCTACGAGCGTATTTGGGAAGATTTCATCCATGAGCAGTTAAGGTCGATTGACCCAAAAGGGCACGAATCTGGTTTATTACTAAATATTTTGAAAGATAGTTTGGGAAATACTGCTACTACTCAACGGTATTTACCCAAAAAACAAATTACCGATGAATATCCTCACCTACATTTGCCAATTGAGTCCATAATCGCCCAATTAGTTCAAAAAAGATTATTATCTGACCCTGCCCAAGACCAATTGCCTCAAGGTGACTTTATCAAAATTCGGCATCAGCTCTTGCAGCCTATTCTTTGTCAATTGCTTATGAATTCTTCTAAATCTGGACAAGTCGTTCGGCAAATTTTGCAACACCACTTAGCGCACGATTCTATTTTGACTACAACCGAGTTAACCAAAGTGGAGACCAATCTTCAAACGATTCCTCCATTATCTGATGCTAAAAATGCTTTAATTGACCGAAGTCGTAGAAGACATCAAGTCAAGTCCCAAAAAACAGTAATCTGTGCATGGAAAATAGGGATTGCTTTGGGTTTGTCGCTCGCCTTCGTTTTTTTTGGAGGGAGTGTTTTTCTTTTTGTGTTTTTGATGTTTTTGGTGGGATTTTATCGGTAGGTTTTTATGAAAAATTAGCTCGTAACATCAAAATATGCAATTGGCTAAAAATTGATAATTTTTGCTCAATGTCATTAGGTAGGCTGGTTCACAGCTAACCTCTTCTATAGCTGTTTGTTTTTGAGCTATGTAGGAGTTTAGTCACGGTAACTAAGTAGATTGTAAAATTTCGCACATCAATTTTCTTGCTGAATTAGTTAAGTAAAAGTTGTTTTCGTGATTCGGCATACTTCGAAAATTGTTTACAAACTTAAACTACCAAACTACTAAAAAGTAAGTACTTGATTTTACTACTATATTAGGATTTTTACTATCCTCACATAATAGAACTTTGTAATAGCAAGAAAATCTAATGCTATGGCTAGAGGTTATTGTTTTGTAGAGTAGGCTTATTATCTACTAACAAAAACGCTAGCTATTTTCAAGAGGAATTTAATCCCTCCTTGGCGAGAATATTCATTCATACTCCTAAACATTACCTTCGATATGCAACTAACATTCTTTACTTCATCAAGATTACTGTTTATTACTCTTTACTTTCTTATCACGACTACTGCCGTAGCACAAACCAACATGCGAGTTTTAATATTTGCAGCTACCGAAGATACTTATATTGGGAAAGGCAATACTAAGTCCGTAGAATTACTAGAGACTGAATTAAAGCGGATAGAGGAAGTATCTAATGGAATTATACAGCCGCAGGTCATTAAATTTACAGGAGTCAAATGTAATTTAAATCAGTTACAAAAGGCTATAGCTGACTTAAAAAGTTGGGATATAAGTAATGACATCATATTATTCTATTTTATGGGGCATGGTTTTATGGATGATAATCTGGATGCCCCAAATTTGCTTTTCTACAATACTAAAGGACCTGTCAATGCCGAAATTGTTTCAAATAACAATATGAATTTAGTTAAAATTCATGAACAATTAAAGGCTTTAGGCGCAAGATTTACAATAAGTGTAGGAGAGGCTTGTAATACGCACATAGAAAAATCCAAAGACGCTCAACTTGTGGATACAATGAATATTATGAATACTATGCCCTTTGGTATAAATGCAGAGAATCGACTAGAGGAATTATTCTTACTTCCAGAAGGAGATGTTATGCTACAAAGTAGTCTAAGAGGACAGTACTCTTTTGTATCTGATTTGCATGGTGGTATATTTACGCAAGCTTTTATTCGGGCGATACATTATCTTAGTGCTTCACCTAATCCTGCCCTTTGGAATGAATTAGTTACTAAAACAAAACAGATTGCAGTGACTCTATGTAAGAATGCTCAATTAACTGAAAAACAATTTCCTAAGAGTAAAGTGCAAATAGGCAATGTAAAAGAAGCTGATAATATAGAACCCGATTGGAGAAGCAAAGAATTTTTAGAGCAAATCTCCGATGAGTTTAAGCAAAGCAAACTACTTAAAAAAGCCATGAAAAATATGGTCAAAGGCAAAATGCCAAGTGAAAAAGTCTATGTTTTACTTAAACGTTCGGATATAGCAGAGAAGAATATTAAATACCAACCTTTTAGCCATTATCTAATGCTGGCAAAAATTGGGGAAGATATAGAGTTTGATATAGGAGAAGTCTATTTACATTATAATGTTGCTAGAAGTTTATTCAACAATAAGCCTCATCCAAAACTAAGTCTAGTAGATGTCAAGGTAATTGATAAGATTGAAAAACTAGCGAAAAGAAAGCGAAATAAAAATGATGTTGCTGGTGAAATTCATGCAGCAGGAAGCCTTTATAATTGGCTTTTCGCTAGGCAAGATTCGCTTAATGCTACTTTGATAAATATGAAAAAGTTAAAGGAAGGAGAGATACAAGATTTATACGATTTCATTGCTACTATTGATGGTAAAATTTTAGAAGAAGAAGAAAAAATTACTCGTATCAACGAAGAAATGGATTCAAT
>JBCCQK010000018.1:0-35508 GCA_039024375.1 Bacteroidota bacterium | reverse complement strand
TAAGTACCTAACCACAAATAATCGACACATTTTATGATGGACTCTTTTTCAATTCTACTTCGTTAAAAATTATCTCCGTAGCGATGCTATGCAGAGAATTTTTACCTTGTAGAATGAAAAAATAGCCTCATCAAAAATGACGATTATTTATAGTTAGATACTTATTGGCGCTTTATGCAATATTTTCATGCTTCTATTATTTTTTGGTTTCTTCCTAAATCTTCCACTTTATTTAAACTAGAAAGAGGCTTTTCTATAAGGTTTTCACCAATTGCTATTTCAACTTTTAGACCTGCTGGGTGAGCAACAGTACCATCGAAACCAACCAACTCTTCCACTACTACTTTTTTTGATTCTGTTGTCCCGTTGGTTTTCTTTACCGCAACCTCAGCAGTAAATGGAAATTTTAACTCTTCTTCCGCAAAATAGAACCAACTTATTAGCTGTTCTTCTGGCCCGTACGCATCGACTAAAACTTCATCGTAAAGAAAATTCTGTATTTCTTGATTATTCATAATTGTGTTTCTAGTTATCTAGTCAGCCCTATATCTTCTAATTTAATCGCTAAACTAGCAATCCCATCCAAAGGGTCTTTTCGCATATGCTGCTCTAACGTAATAGTATGTTTACCCAACGCATTAAAAAATGCTTTTTTTTGTAAATCGACCACTACCGTACAATTTTCACCACCGCAGTCTCCCTGCCAACGACCAATATCGTCCGCAAAATCAACGGATAATACTTGTTCGGTTTGCTCACCCGACGGGAAAGTTGTATAGATTTTGAAATAACAATTTTGGTAGGCGTATTCCACCGAATGGTCCACTTCTAGCAGTAAGTTATAAACTTTGGTGGTATCTCCAATTTCAAAAGTATAATCTAATTTATTGGCGTATCGCCAAGCGCTATTTTCAATTTGGTAGCTTTTTTCAAAAACGTAAGCATCATCACAACTTACCAAAAATGATAACAAACACCAATAAAGAGCAAAAAGAAAGAATTTAGACATCAAAGACTATTTTTATAAAAATCATAGCTTTTTAATACTTAGGACACAACGTAATCACGAAGTGATTGAACTCTAGACAAAAGGTTAAAAAACGAATATGGAAGGGGCACAACTCGGAGAGTTATGTTACATCTAATCAGCAATCGTAACGTAACTCTTCGAGTTGCGAAATCCATCGTCATTCCTTTTTTCTGCGATTGTCTATCGAATAACTCCGTAGCTTATCCCGTATTTTAATCAGGATGCGATGCGGAGAATATGGAAAATCACGACAGGTATTTCCCAACAATCGGCATTCGTCTCCCCATTCCAAACGCTTTGGATGACACTCGAATAATCGGTGGCGTTTGGTAGCGCTTAAACTCGTTGATATTAACTAATCGCAAAATTCGGCGAACTAATTGTTCATCGAAGCCCATTTTAATGATTTCTTTAGGGCCTTGCTGCTTTTCGATGTATTGAAAAAGGATTTCGTCTAAAATAGCGTAGTCGGGCAGACTGTCCGAATCCTTTTGGTCGGGACGCAATTCGGCCGATGGTGGTTTCGTAATGGTATTTTCGGGAATTACTTCGCCGTCTTTGTTCATGTATCGCGCCAAGGCAAAAACGTCCGTTTTATATACATCGGCAATAACGGACAAACCGCCACACATATCACCGTACAACGTACCGTAACCAACCGCTGCTTCACTTTTATTAGAAGTATTTAGCAGAATATTTCCAAATTTATTAGACATGGCCATCAAAAGCACCCCTCTCGTTCGGGCTTGAATATTTTCTTCCGCAATGTTGAAAGTTGTTCCCAAAAAATGCGGATACAATAATTCTTTGAAGGTTTCGTAGGCCTTCTGTATCGGGATAATGTCGTACTGAATCCCTAAATTTTTAGCTAAATCTCTAGCGTCATTGATGGAGTGGTCGGACGAAAATTCGGACGGCATCAAAACGGCTCGAACGTTATCTTCACCCAAAGCTCTAGCGGCCAAAACCGCCGTTACTGCCGAGTCAATACCACCCGATAAACCCAAAATAGCTCGCTTAAAACCCAGTTTTCCAAAATAATCCTTAATACCTAAAATAATGCTATCGTGAATTAAGCGCATTTTGTCCTTGGGCTGTTCAGACACTTTGCCGCCCTTTGCCACTTCTGCTAACTCGTACGTTTTTATGCACTCTTCGAAATAAGGTAGCTCTTCAAATACGTTCCCATCGGGAGACATGATAATGGAGCCGCCATCAAAAACAATTTCCGTTTGAGCCCCCGAGTGATTGATGTAGAACAACGGCAGTTTGTACCTATCGACATTCGCCTTCAATACGTCAATTCGATTTTGAGCGTGGTCGTAGGCAAACGGCGAAGCAGAGATGTTTATCATAAAATCGGGACGCTGCGGCATCAATTCGTCCATCGGACAAATGGTATAGAGCGGGTTTTCGTTGCCCAAATTCCACATATCTTCGCAAATGGTTAGGGCAATCCGCCGTCCTTTATATTCAACGATGTTAAACTCCGTAGCGGGTTCGAAATAGCGATATTCGTCAAAAATATCGTAGGTGGGTAACAATGCTTTGTGCTGGACCTGCTTGATTTTTCCATCCGCTAGAAAATAAGCAGAGTTGAATAAATCTTTCCCTTCGATGACGGGATTTCGGCTAACCGACCCAACGATGATGGCGATGCCTTGTGCGGCTTCAGCTAATTTATTAACGGTCGCTTCCGCTTGGTCGATAAAGTCATCAAACTCCACAAAATCTCTCGGCGGGTAAGCAGTGGTGGCCAATTCGCTAAAGCAGACAATGTCTGCGTTTTGCTTTTTGGCAGTTTCAACGGCCGCTAACATTTTTTGAAGGTTCCCCTCAAAATTTCCTACGTGAAAGTTCAGTTGCGCTACAGCTATTCTCATTTTTCGATACTTTAGTTTTATGCGTAAGCCAAAAGGTTATTGATGTATCGGACTTATCAAAAAACAAAAATACAGCATCTTAGTTTTTCAAAACGTCTTCTTCTGTTTTATTGTGGCTGTAAGTAGTTATCAAAAGGCTTAATTCTCTTATCCGTTACCTTCCAGCGATTTTTGCTTATTTTTATTCAACGTAATCAGCAATACACCCGAAATAACGATAATTGTCCCAACAATTTGAATCGGGTACATGACTTCCCCTAAAAACAAATAGGCCAAAATAATGGTCGAAACGGGACCAATCGCCCCGATGATGGCCGCATTATTCGCCCCAATAATACGAACCCCTTCGGCTATCATAAAAGTAGGAAAAACGGTCGCAAAGACGGCCATGAAAAGTACAATACCATAGACTTCAATCGGGTAGTTAAATAGATGAAAGCCATTGGCAATAGCATGGTGTAGTAGGACAACCGTCGCCGCAGCAATCATGGAATAAGAAGTAAATCGACGAGTACCAATTCTCGGTAGTAACTCTCCGCTTCCCACTAAATACATGGCATAAGTTAGGGCAGCAAAAAAGACAAAAAAGGCACCGAGTAGTGGGTTGCTATTACCAACTGTAGAAATTTTGCTAGAGAAGATAATGGCAATACCAACGTAAGTAATACCTAAGGCGAGTAACTGGATAGGCGTAATTTTTTTACGAAAAGCGATAGCGGAAATAATTAATACTAGCGTGGGATAAATATACAATACCATTCGCTCCAAGCTGGCAGAAATGTACTGAAGTCCGATAAAATCCAAGTAGCTAGCGCAGTAAAAGCCTAGAATGCCAATCGTGGCCATCTTTAGCCAATCGGAAGTTTTTATGACGGAACAGGTGGCATCTTTTTTCTGAAAAAGAAGGATGCTAATAAAAAAGGGAAGAGAAAATAACATCCGCAGTGCCAGTAGCGATAAGCTGTCAATTGGATGCTGATAAGCCAGTTTTATTAAAACGGCTTTGGTAGAAAAAAGAATCGCCCCCACGACTACGATAATGGCGGCAAATAAGTAACTGTTTCTAAAAGAATCGCTCATGGTCCAAAAGTAGCTTTTCCTTGGTCGGAAAATCGGACGAATTTGAACGATTTTACGATTGGTAAAGAGGGATATTTTGCCGCAGGTTAAAAATGATTTCCTGTGGCAAAATTTCCTTCAGTAACCTTTTTCTTGACAATTAGGCCACTGGTTCTGGTTCCCGGACCGTCTCCACAAACTCCGTAATCGTTGTTTTTAGATTATCGGCTTTGGCCAATGCTCTAATGAACGCACTTCCGATAATGGCGCCGCTACTGAACTGGCAAGCAGTAGCGTAAGTAGCGTGGTCGGAAATCCCAAACCCAATCAATCGAGGATTCTTCAATTGCATATCGTTGATGCGGTTGAAGTAGGCCATCTGCTCTTCGGAAATACCTGACTTTGCACCCGTAATAGACGAACTGGAGACCATGTAGATAAACCCTTTGGTTAAATCGTCAATCTGTCGGATTCGCTGCTCGCTCGTTTGCGGGCTAATCAAGAAGCTGATACGCAAATCTAGTTCCTCAAATAAGGCCCGATATTTTTCCTCAAAAATGTAAACGGGTAAGTCTGGGAGAATCAGACCATCGACGCCTACTTCAGCACATTTTCGAAAAAACCGTTCTTCACCGTACTGCATTACTTGATTAAAATAGCCCATCATAATCAGCGAAATCTGCGATTTTTCCCGAACGGAAGCAATCTGCTCGAACAATAGTTCGACATTCATTCCATTTTTTAGCGCAACGGTGCTACTATCTTGAATCGTTGGACCGTCCGCCATCGGGTCGGAGTAAGGCATACCCAATTCAATCAAATCGACGCCCGCCGATTCTAAAGTTAAAATTATTTCTTCGGTATCGTGCAAATTGGGAAAACCCGCCGTGAAATAGACGTTGAGAATGTCTTTTTTCTTCGTATTAAAAAGTTGGTCTAATCTGTTCATTTTCCAAATTTTTCGATGTGCTTAATAAATGTACTGAGGTCTTTGTCCCCTCTACCCGACACATTAATTACAATCACGTCGCTTTCGCTGTATTGCATATAATCCAAGGCAGCAAAAGCGTGTGCGGTTTCCAGAGCGGGAATGATACCTTCGGTTCGAGTCAGAAAATAGGCTGCTTTTAAAGCGTCTTCGTCGGTGATACTAATAGCTTCTGCTCTACCCGTGTCAATTAAATGGGCGTGCATGGGGCCAATGCCGGGGTAATCCAATCCTGCCGAAATCGAATACGGCTCCACAATTTGACCGTCCTTGGTTTGCATCAGCAGCGTTCGGCAACCGTGAATAATTCCTTTAGTGCCCAATACGCTCGTAGCCGCCGATTCACCACTTTCAATGCCCAACCCTGCTGCCTCTACGGCTATCAATCGGACCTCTAATTCATCCAAGTAGTGATAAAAAGTTCCCGCTGCGTTACTTCCACCGCCGATGCAAGCAATGACAGCATCGGGATTTTCTTTACCCGTTTTTTCTTTCAATTGCCCCTTGATTTCCTCGCTAATAACCGATTGAAATCGCGTCACCATATCTGGATAGGGGTGTGGACCAATAGCCGAGCCGATGATATAGTGCGTATCTTCGGGATTATTTATCCAATCTCTAATGGCTTCGTTGGTCGCATCCTTCAACGTTTTACTGCCGCTCAAAGCGGGTCGGACCTCGGCTCCCAACATCCGCATTCTGGACACGTTCGGTGCCTGTCGCTCAATGTCAATAGCGCCCATGTAAACGATGCAAGGCATACCCATCAGCGCACAAACCGTAGCCGTAGCCACACCGTGTTGTCCTGCTCCCGTCTCGGCGATAATTCGTTTTTTACCTAATCGTTTAGCCAGTAGAATCTGCCCAATGGTATTATTGACCTTGTGCGCGCCCGTGTGGTTAAGGTCTTCTCGTTTGAGATAAATATTAGTCTTGTAGTGGTTGGAAAGCCTTTCAGCAAAGTATAGCGGCGTTGGTCGACCAACGTAGTCCTTTAATAAAGACCGAAATTCTTTTTGAAAGGAAGGCTCTTTCGTAATTTCCAAATAAACGTTCCGAAGTTCTTCGATATTAGGATGAAGCATTTCTGGAATAAAGGCACCACCAAATTCTCCGTAAAAACCTCGGTTATCAACTGCGTAGGAAGTGGAAGTAGAAGTTGCAATCATATTACTTATTGATGACGAAAAAACAAAGGGTTCATTTTTTCGCGGTTCTTAGTTCGTTAAGCCTTGCCACTCTAATAGAACTGGCAATTAAAGAAATGACAATTTAATACAATCTTTTCACGATTCCCTTGTTAAACCCCATTTTGCCCCAACTTAGTTTCAAATTACTCGAAAAATTACAGTAGAATTAGTTTTTTACCAGAAAGAAAAAGTCTTTGCATCTACTTACTACTCTTAACTGAAAACGCTTAGATGGCATAAAATTGTCAATACTAGTACTGGGAAAACTTTATGGACTTTGTGAGCTTAATGGACTTTATGGTGAGAAATAGTGCTAAGCAGTTACAAATCTTTTTAAAAAGGTAAGCTATTAGAAAAAAATAAGAGGGGTTGGAATCCAAGGTACACCTGCCAAAAAATAGCAAAGGTTGCTAAGATATAGTTGAGTCGCTGCCGAACAAATACCTTAACGGCTCTTCTTTCTAAGGTCATCCCCATTTTAGTGAAAATGTAATGGTAGAAAGTTTTATGGTCTTCTTCACCCAAAGCGTGTCCTTCGTTCATCAAACAACGGTTGAACACTTGATATTGCATTTGCACCAAAATATAGGCAATAATCATTAAATACCAAGAAAATAAGAAAGGGCCGACCCAAGCCAAACTAGTCACAAAAAGGTGTACCCAAAACATTCCGTTGATTTCTAAATCTGCCGCTTCTGTACTTGACTTCATATTTTCGCTTTTCTATTCTAGGAGACCGCTATTTTCTCCGTCTTAAATATTAATTGTTTGCGCTCTGGGCCAGTGGAGACCATGGTCACAGGAGTATCCAGCAAACCCTCTAATTTTTCAATGTAGGACTTAGCATTCGTAGGTAAAGTATCGAAATCCGTTGCTCGGGTTAAGTTTTGTTGCCAACCATCGTGCGACTGATAAATAGGTTTTACGTCAAAGCTGCACAAATCGTAGGGTAAATCTCTAGATGCTTCGCCTTCAATATCGTAAGTGTTGCAATATTCTAACTTTTCCAATTTGTCCAGTACGTCAATTTTAGTCAAGGCAATTTGGGTGACCCCATTCAACATAATCGTGTAGCGCAATTGGGGCAAATCAATCCATCCACAACGGCGTGGCCTTCCCGTTGTAGCACCAAACTCTTGGCCTTCTTTTCTTAAAAATTCACCCGTCTCATCGAACAGTTCGGTTGGAAACGGTCCACCACCCACTCTCGTACAGTAGGCTTTAGTGATACCGATAACTTCGCCAATTTGACTCGGCGCAATCCCCAATCCCGTGCAGACTCCCGCCGTAATCGTGTTGGAAGAGGTAACAAACGGATACGTTCCAAAATCAACGTCCAGCATCGAACCCTGTGCACCTTCTGCCAGAATCTTTTTGCCACTATTAATCGCTTTGTTTATATAATATTCTCCGTCAATATAGTCTAAGGATTTCAACGTATCTAAACTAGCAAACCACCTTTTCTCTTCCCCTTCTAAGTCAAATTCTATGGCGGGATATTGCTTCAAGAGCCCCAAATGCTTTTCTTTCAGGGCTTCGTAGCGTTCTTGGAAATCGGGGCGTATGCTATCGCCCACTCTCAAACCGTTTCGCCCCGTTTTATCCATATAAGTTGGCCCAATACCTTTGAGCGTAGAGCCAATTTTTTTATCCCCTTTACTCGCTTCTTTGGCAGCGTCCAAATAACGATGAGTGGGTAGAATCAAATGTGCCTTTTTGGCTACCAGCAATCGTCCTTTGTAGTCAACTTCGGCAGCTTTCAAGTTGTTGATTTCTTTTTCGAGTGTAATGGGGTCAATTACTACGCCGTTGCCAATGACATTGATAATTTGCTGGCGGAAGATACCCGAAGGAACGGTGTGCAATACAAATTTTTTACCATCGAACTTCAGCGTGTGTCCCGCATTGGGCCCACCTTGAAATCTAGCCACCACGTCGTAGTCTTTGGCGAGTACGTCCACAATTTTACCTTTTCCTTCGTCTCCCCATTGTAAACCGAGAATTACGTCAACTGCCATTGATTTTTATTTTTTGTTCATTAATAGAAAATCATACTCACTGTATCCATCTGTTTTATAAGAAAAGAGCGGCGCAAAAATACAATAAACCGTAGGTTATTTAAAATAAAAAACCTAATAACTCTTCGGTAGAATTATTAGGTTTGAGAATTTGGCGGTTGGATGTGCCTATTTTAGTAAGTTATTATTTTATTTTCCTAAACAAGTTGAGCGTTCAGTTGATTAACCGCCGTTTCGACGGAAGTTTCTGTCTTAAAAACATTGGATAATTTGGTCATTTCTAAAACTTGTCGAACTTTTTTGGAAGGATTGGCTAAAATCAAAGCGCCGCCTGTTTTCTTAGTGCAAGAAAAAAGGGTCAACAAAAAATTCAACCCGATGCTATTCATCAGCTTCTGCGCTGCCAAGTCAACAACAAACTGCTTAGCGCCATTATCTATTTTCTGCCGGAGGTCTTGCAGAATTTGGCGATTTTGCCATTCGTCTAATAGGGTATTGGTGAAAAGTACTTGCACGGAGTCGTGCTCGGTGATGGAGTAATTCACGTTCATGGAATAATCGGTTTTAGTTAAAGACTCGTCAGTTGTGGGAGGGACGAGTTTATTTTGGATATTAAAAAAAATTGTTCGATGCAAAGAAAATACGATTTTCCTACACATCAAAATTTTCTTAAAGTAAAATAAAAAGAATTCTTCGAATGACCGTTCGTTAACTGGTTTTGGGGCAAGCTCCATCACAATTGCCATACAAATTCAGCGAGTGGTGGGTTACTTTAAATTTCAACAAGTCCCCCATCATATTTTTAATTTGTTGAATACGCGGGTCACAAAATTCGAGTACTTTTCCACAGTCCACACAAATTAAGTGGTCGTGCTGTTTGTAGCCGTAGGATTTTTCGTATTGCGCCAGATTTTTTCCGAACTGATGTTTTTTAACCAAATCGCAAGTGACTAACAGTTCGAGTGTGTTATAAACAGTCGCTCGGCTGACTCGATAATTTTGGTTTTTCATGTGAATATACAGCGCTTCCGCATCGAAGTGGTCTTCTCGACTGTAGATTTCCTCTAGGATGGCAAACCGTTCGGGCGTTTTCCGAAGGTTGTTACTTTCCAAATGAGCAGCAAAGATGTTTAATACTTCCTGCACTATTTTTTCCTTATTACTATATGCTGGCATTATCGGTCTTAATTTTTATAAATAAACAAGGTATTCATGGTTCGAGTTGTAAATACTAAGCAGTTTTTGGATACAACAAAGATTTGGGTCAGTGCGTCAGATGTAAGGTTGGGCGTTTGGTAAACGTTTGACTTCAAATGAACATTACATTCGCTACACCACCAAGTTTGGAAACTAGTCCATCTGCTTGACTAGTCACTAGACTAGGCTTTGTTCGTTTTTTCTACTCTTTTTAAGTAAACTCGTCCTTTTCGGTATTGGGCAAAAATCGGGTCATTGATTTCTTGCCAATAGCCCTCTATTTTATCTCCCCAGACGCTACGGGTGTACATAATTTGGTATTTCCGAATATGTTGCTGCTTATCCCGCTCGGGCTGTTGTGTCGGATACAGCACTTGGTGGTTGAATAGACGCATAGAACGGTCACCAAAGTATTCGCCCGAAAGGTCCATCGCTACGGGTTGTTCTTCGTAAAAAATGTACGCCGTTCCGCTGACCTTAGTGCCTTCTCTTTTTAGAACTAATTGGAATTTATGCTCCGTTTGCGGGGTCGGACGTTCCAGCGTTATCGTTCCCTCCCAAGTACCATCAACCCTTTGGGCATAACTACTCAGCATAAAAAGAGAAAATAAAAAAGTAAACAGAAATTTCATTTGCGGGCGATTTATGAATTATTGCCTAAAGTATCGGATATTTTGAAAATATCCGATACTTGGAAACAACGAAAAAATAAGTTGATATCAATGGATACTACCGAACTACAAAGCCATTCCCCATTCCTTCTCCCGCTTTCACAAAATCTAATTCTCCTTTTTCATTCTCCGCCATTAAAATCATACCCTGCGATTCGATACCTCTCAATTTTCGGGGTGCTAAGTTGAGTAAAATCAACACTTGTTGACCAATGATATCCTCAGGCTTAAAAAATTCGGCGATACCCGAAACGACCGTTCTTTCTTCTAGTCCGACGTTAACGGTCAACTTCAACAACTTCTTGGTTTTTTTGACCTTTTCGGCCGTCAAAATAGTCCCCGTTCGAATGTCTATTTTGGTAAAATCTTCGAAGGCAATCGTCTCTTTAACGGGTTCGTAGCTAACGCCTTTGTTGGCTGCTTCGGCCGCTTCCAATTTGGCGACTTGTGCTTCAATTACTTCGTCGGGAATTTTGGTAAAAAGATGCTGCGGTTTACCAATTTGGTGTCCGTCGGATAGAATCACTTCGCCTTCGCAGATTTTTTCTAACACATCCATGAATTCTCCTTGGTCTTTCAACCGAGGAAGATTAAGAATATCCCGAATTTTATCGGAAGTAAACGGTAAGAATGGACGACAGGCTACACTTAAAGCCGCAACGACCTGCAAAGCCGTATTCATCACTACTTTTACCGTTTCTTCATCCGTTTTGATGGTTTTCCAAGGCTCGTTGAATTGCAACAATTGGTTCCCTGTGGAAGATATTTCCATCAACACTTTTAACGCCGCTCGAAACTCGTAAGTTCTAATGTGCTGCGCTAGTTCCTGCAAACGGTCGTGCAAATCTACCAATTCTGCCTCCTGAAAAGACATTTCCAATTGGTTAGAAGAATCGACGATTTGCAAATCGGGATTAATCGTTGGGACAACGCCTTGGTAGTATTTATTCATTAAAACAATTACTCGATTAATAAAGTTGGCAAAATTATTCACCAACTCGTTATTATTGGTCTCTTGATAGCCCTTCCACGTGAATTCGCTGTCCCGCTGTTCGGGCATATTTTTAATCATATTGTAGCGGAGTTCATCTTCTTTACCCGCAAACTCTTCCACGTATTCGTGTACCCAAACGGCCCAATTTTTAGAAGTCGATAACTTTCTACCTTCCAAGTTTAGGAACTGGTTAGCGGGCACATTAACGGGCAAAACGTAGTCACCGTGTGCCTTTAAAATAGCAGGGAATATCAAGCAGTGAAAAACGATATTGTCCTTCCCGATGAAATGAACGAGTGCCGTCTCCTTGTCTTGCCAGTACGGTTTCCAGTCTTTGCCGTTGTCGATAGCCCACTGCTTCGTGGCGGAAATGTAGCCAATTGGTGCGTCCATCCAAACGTACAGTTTTTTACCTTCCGAACCCGCTATCTCTTGGGGCACGTCAACGCCCCAATCTAAATCACGGGTCATCGCTCTCGGTTGCAGCCCGCCATCTAGCCAAGATTTGCATTGGCCTAAAACGTGATTTTTCCAGTCTTCGGGATAGTGCAATAACTCTTCCTTCAATTTACCCGTTTCTATCCATTCTCGCAACCACGCTTCATACTTATCCAAAGGCAAATACCAATGAGTCGTCGATTTCAAAACGGGTTTATCTCCACTCAGCGTAGAACGAGGTTCTATCAATTCTGTGGGACTCAGCGTGGAACCACAATTCTCACATTGGTCGCCGTAGGCTTCGGGGTGATTACACTTAGGGCAAGTTCCAACAATGTATCTATCGGCTAAGAATTGATTAGCCGTTGGGTCGAAATACTGCTCTTTGGTTTGCTCAATAAACTCTCCTTTTTGGTATAAATTGCGAAAGAACTCCTGCGACGTTTCGTGGTGAATATCTGCCGAAGTTCGGTGATAAATATCGAACGAAATACCAATTTTTTCGAAAGTTGACTTTAACGATTCGTGATATTTATCAACAATTGCTTGGGGCGTTGTTCCATCTTTTTTAGCCCGTATGGTAATGGCCGCACCGTGTTCGTCAGAACCACAAACATAGACGACATCTTTACCGTTCAGCCTTAGAAAACGAACGAAAATATCCGCCGACAAATACGCCCCCGCCAAGTGTCCGATGTGTAAAGGGCCATTGGCATAGGGTAAGGCAGAAGTTACTAAATAACGCTTGGGTTCTTCCATGATTTTGTTATAGTGTTTGAATAGGTTGCTGATGTATTCGAATCAAATGTATTTTGGACTAGATAAAATCGTGATTTTAGAAAGGAGAAATAATTTGAAACAAGGAAATACATAGAAATATTTACACTATATCTCTATCAATTTATGCTAATTTCTCACGTTTCTTATGAGCGAAGAATCACTTTTTTATGCAGTTTTTAGTACAAAGCAGGTTTTCTTTAGGACAGCTTCTTCGTGAAGTTTGCAAAAATAAACGAAAAAAATAGCAAAAGCAGATTTTCCTAAGTCAATCGCATAAATTGAATAAGAGTTCCCTAGAAAGCATCCGAAAGAAAGAAGAAAGGTGGTATCTTTGTGGTCTTTTAGTGATTCAGAACCGAGAGTAGAGAGCAGAGAAAAGAGACTTAGGACGTTGACAGTTGAGAATAAATCCAAAATTTACTTCTCCTTTTGCTCAATAAACCCGTCTCCGTACGCATTCTTTATTATCCACCAAACAGTCTAATACTTTGAAGTCAAAAATCATCATCGGTACACGAGGCAGTAAATTGGCGCTTTGGCAAGCACATTTCACCAAAGATAATTTAGAAAAATTGGGCGTTGAGGTAGAAATAAAAATCATCAAAACCAAAGGCGATAAAATCCAGCACCTAAGCTTTGACAAAATTGAGGGTAAAGGCTTTTTTACCAAAGAAATCGAAGACGCTTTGTTGCAGGGCAGCATCGATTTAGCCGTTCATTCAATGAAGGACCTGCCCACCGAATCGCCCGAAGGTCTAGTGATTGCGGGCGTTTCTTATCGGGAAAATCCTGCTGATTGGTTAGTAATTAATAAAGGGAAAGCAATAAAAGATAAGATTTATCAACTCAAAGAAAACGCAGTCGTTGGTACTTCTTCGGCGCGCCGTAAAGCCATTTTGCTCGATATTCGCCCCGATGTTACTTTGAAAGATATTCGAGGAAATGTACCTACTCGACTCAAAAAACTGCAAGAAGGGCAGTTCGATGCGATTATCCTTGCGGCGGCGGGCCTTACTCGCCTAGAATTGGACATGTCCGATTTCGTCGTTGTTCCATTGAATAAAAAAGAATTTATTCCAGCGCCTGCACAAGGTGTTTTAGCGTATCAGACGTGTAAAGCCGACATAGAAACTCGGCGAGTAGTGCAGCATTTGCACCAAACAAAAGTTGCAACGGCCACCAACGTAGAACGAAAAGTGTTAAATTTATTCGGTGGAGGATGTCACATGCCGTTAGGGGTCTATTGTGAAATAGATGCTCGGGGCAACTACCACGTTTGGGCGGCCAAAGCCGACACTTGGGACGGGCCGTTAAAACGGGTTAGAATGTCTTCTAGCACAACTTTTGAATTAGCAGAACAGGTTTTAGCAGCATTGAAAGAAGTCTGAGGTGACCATTAAAATCTTACTTTTTTTACAAGAAAACCAATTGCCCCTACCAACAATAAGAACAGTAAGCCGCTTACTACATGCTCCTTCGATAAATTAGAGTAAGTATTTTGGAAAATGATGGGTTCCATGTTGCCATAAGCTACGTAGCCCGACCAATAAAAAGGATGAGCAACGTTTGGATAAGATTCAACAAATTCTTTTTTGGCTGCCCAAAGTGCTTCGTCCTTTGGCAATCCCGCTTTTAACTTATCGTAAAAAATCGGCATGAACTTCGCCGTTGAATTGTCGCTTACTCGCCACAAAGTGGAAATCATACTTCTAGCGCCCGCATACGAAAATCCCTTTCCAATACCTACGATTCCTTCTCCCCTTTTAATCTCACCCAATCCCGTCTCACAAGCACTTAGAACAACCAAGTCGGCAGGAATTCGCAAATTGAACAAATCTCTAACGTACAGAAATCGTTCGCCTTTCTTCTCTTCGGACATAGCAAAAGCTAAGTACGAATAATCTCCCGTTTCGTCATTTGATTTACCGTGGGTTGCTAAATGCAAAATTTGACCTTTTTGAAGATACTGTAAAAAAGCTGCCAAAGTCGCCGTAGTCCCAGTAATCACCTCACCACCAATTCTTCGCTTTATTTGTTTAACTTCTTCTTGGTTGTATTTCAAAGGGCCTAACCCTAATCTGAACTCGTTGTCTCGAAAATCTGATACAGAATTAGTTGTTTCGGTTGCACGCACAAATTTGGGGGCGATTCCCACAAAATTTTGCTCAAAAATCTTTTTTTCTTTTTTGAATAGGCCACTCAACCAGTTAACAGAATAGGCATGACTTATCGTGCGTTGCGTACCAAAAAAGTTAGCGAAAGGAGGAATCTCTGCGGTGTTCAAGGGTTCCGTTAGTAGGGCATCAAAGGGTAAGTACCCCAAAGCACCATCGGCCACAATCGTCACCTGCTGGGTTAATTTTTCCTCAAAAGGTTGAATAATTTGTTGGTACAACTGAAAGCCCAATTGATTAGAGGTCTGTATCAGCGACTGATTTTGAGCAGATGCAATCGTGTTCAGTGGTCGATAACTGTAGATACTTTTTCTAAAATCCTGTACTTTTTGCGCCAACTTTTCTGGACGGGGCAACGATAGCACTTCAAATTTTTCCTTTGTCAATAAAAAAACGTAGAGCTGTTTTTCTCCCGAGAAATATTCTATCAGTGTTTGTTGAGGTGATAATATTTCTTGTTGAACTTGTCCAACGGAAACTGTCTGAGTGGTAAATTTTAATTGAAAAAAAATGGGGTAGTTTTGTTCAATCTGTTGCATCAATTGGCCATATTCCTGCTTCCAATCGAAGATAGTGGCGCTTAATTTATTAATGGCATCTTGGTCTCTTTCCTCCTGCTGCCAAAGTTTAAATCGTTTATTCTCTGCGTAGGTCAGATTCGTACGAAGCCGTTTTTCTTTGATTAACAAATCTGATGATACGTTGGCCATTTTAAACGCCTTATTATTATTCAAAGTTTGCAACAATATTAAATTCTTACTTTTCCCCGATAGCATAAAAGCAGCTTGCAAATACTTCGTATTGTTTGTTCTTCGGTACAGCCTCACTTTTACAGCAACCGCTTTTTGGAAGACTCTATAAAAGGCTTCCATGACTTGTTCTTTGGTGCTCTTCTCTTGATAATGTTTGATGATGTAATCGACCAAATCAACGGATTGACTGAGTATAGAATCAGCTTTTAATAACGATTTGTTCGTTGGTGGTTGTTTGGAATACCAGTCCACATAGGCCAAATTAATGGAAACTAAGCGTTTCAATTGAATCAAACTTACCGCTTCCCGTTCGAGAAAACCTCCGTTAATTTCCCTAGCCTGCTCATAAAAAAACTGCGCTTTGGCGGACTGGTTAAGTTGAGCGTAGCAATCCCCTTTTAATTTGACTAATTGGAACAATTGAATCGGCATTTCTACGGACACCTGTTGAGTAAGTACTTTGTCAATATTTTTTAGCGCCTCAGCGAAGTTTCCATTTCGAATCTGATGTTGGACGATGGAGTGATACGTTTCTACCAAATAACCGAGCGGATTTCGAAGTAGTCGAAACTCTTTCAGCGCCAAATTGAAATGATATTCGGCATCCGACGGACGACCATTGGTAGAGTTCCATTCTCCTTTAACTCTATGAATTTCGGGCGAAAGATAACGATTCTGTTTATCTGCTCTTAAAGCTTCCTCGAAAAAGAAAAACGCCTTTTCTTCATTTTTTAACCTCAAGTGGGACTTTCCCAAAAGTAAATTGAGCATTCCTAAGTCGAATGTATTTATCGACATTTGCATTTTACTAATTGCTAATGCTTTATTGAAACAGTCAATAGCTTTCCCATCATTTTCTAATCGTCGATAAGTTCGGCCCAAGTAGTCGTAGGCAACGACTAGTTCTCCATCTCTTTCCCCATTTTCACGCAGTCGAATCTGAACAGCTTTTTCCAGATAATCAATGGCGGTAATGAAGTCTTCTTTTTGGAAAGCATTGAAGCCCAATTCTTCGTAAAAATCGGCGTGCTCCGCCCGAGAAGTACTGTCGGTTGTAATCAATAGCTGCAGCCCCGCTAAGAAATGATTGTCCGATTGCAAAAACGATTGTTCTTGTTGTAGTACAACACCAATGTTAAAGTGGATGTCGCTGACTTTTTTGTGATTTGCGCCGTAAAGCATCCGCCGAACGGCCAAACAGTTTTGGTAGTTTTCAAGCGCAGCTTTTATATTGCCAAGCTCATCAAAACTAGATGCTTGCAACCAATAAGTCTCCGAAAGCAATTTTCGCTGTGTCGTATCTGCTTGTAGAGAAGGTACGGCTCTTTGAGTACAAATCACGACTTTATCCCATTCCTGTTGAGCGTGCCAATATTCTCCCAATAGGTAGTTTAACTTCCCGTACGACAAACTCTGCTCTTCTTTCGCCATTGGCCGCATTTCGTTAATAACTACCCATAAACTATCCATTTGCTGCTGTTCCAAATAGACCATGGCCATTTTCCATTTATCGGGAAAATTATCCTTTAGGTTAGCCCAACTTTTTTTAGGAAAAAGAAAAAAAAGAAGAAGACAAGTAAATTTTATGTAGAGAAAAGCGACGCTTCTCATAGCATGGATTTGTTGGTTGTTTGATTAAAAATTTCGCTTCTATGACGAATGTACCAATTAAAGAAAAGAATGCAAAGAATTTTATTCCTATTTTTTTTATCCTAGAACCAAGGCAAAGACCTATCTTTGGTTCATTTCTATTCTTCTAAAAAAATATTCAAATGCGAGTTCTAAAATGGATACTAGGAATTATCCTAGTTTTAGCTATAGTTGCGGGTGTAGGTCTATTTATTTTCGTAAAGGTAAAAAGTGAGCCGAGGCCTCAAGGGATAAAGGGCCCCGAGGCCGAAGCATTGGCCCAAAAAGTTCTAGCGGCAATTGATAAGCCCGCTTGGGATACTACGGGGGTCATCCAATGGACTTTCCCCGGTGGGCACGACTTTTTATGGGATAAAGACCGAAATCTAGTAAAAGTAAACTGGGAAGATTACGAGGTGTTGGTCACACTAGACGAAACCACAGGAAGGGCGTGGAAAGGTGGGCAAGAAGTCACGGGAGAAGCGGGCGACAAGCTGGTCAAAGAAGCGTGGGGCTACTTTTGTAACGATTCTTTCTGGCTGAATGCTCCCGCAAAGGTATTTGACAAAGGGACCGAACGCTCCGTCGTTACGATGCCCGAAGGCAATGAAGCACTTATGGTTACGTACCAATCGGGAGGCGTCACACCTGGCGATTCGTATCTATGGATTTTAGATGATAATGGTTTGCCAGCTAGCTATAAAATGTGGGTGTCTATCATTCCTATCGGTGGTATGGAGTTCACATGGGAAGACTACACGACAGTTTCAACGGGCGCAAAAATTGCTACGCAGCACAACAGTGACTACTTACCCATCAAAATAACGAACATCAAAGCGACTACCGATTTAGCTGCTTTTGGTCTTTCCAAAGACCCTTTTCAGCCTATTTTGTAAAAATCTAAATGAGCTTTACTAGAACAGAAACATATTGCCAAAAAAGATAGTATATCTGCCTAGAAATTAATTAGTAGTAAGATAAAAATCGATGTCCAATTTTTGAGTCGAAGCATTCGTTGAAACACTTCAAGTGAACCGTTTATTCAACGAATACTTCGACGAATTGAACATTGATTTTTATCGTTTTTCTTAAGAACCGAATCGTCTTAAAAATGAGTGATGGATGATGAGTGATATGAGAAGTATCATTCATCATTCATCATCCATAAAAAAGCTGCTCGGACTGCACAGCGCCATTATGAGATATACTTGCTTGTTGGCTACCCTCTGTATCTACTTTAATGTTTCTTTATTTGCTCAAGAACAAAAAGGAACCCTTTCGGGAAACTTTCAAGCCAACGCCAATTTTTTTATTCGAGATACGGCCATTGGTGCCGCCAATACCCCCCAATACGACCGCCAACTGTACGGTGCAGATGCTTGGTTGAATCTGAATTACAATTACAGTGGTTTCGACGTTGGCGTTCGCTTCGATTTGTTCAACAATTCTAACTTACTCAACCCACAAAGTTCCTACACTGCCGAAGGTATCGGCCGTTGGTACATCAAAAAAAAGGTCGATAAATTCAGTCTAGCGGGCGGTTATTTGTACGACCAAATCGGTAGTGGCATTATTTTTCGAGCCTACGAAGAACGGCCACTTTTAATTGACAATGCCCTATTTGGGGTTCGAGTCGCCTACGATTTGAACGAAGATTGGCAAATAAAAGCCCTCACGGGTCGGCAAAAACAACAATTTGATACCTATTCTCCCGTCATTAAAGCTTTCAACATTGATGGCTTCGTTGCGGGGCCAGAAAATAGATGGTCCATATCGCCAGGCTTTGGATTGGTTAACCGTACCTACGACGACGAGACAATGCAGCGAGTCGTTAGCACCGTATCCACTTTTTCCGTCACGGATAGTATTGCGCCCAGTTTTAATACTTACGCCTTTACCTTTTACAATACGCTTAGCGTAGGCAATATCAATTGGTACGTCGAAGCAGCTTGGAAAACGGAAGATGTGCTGTTTGACCCTTTTGCTACCAAAACCAATCGGGATGGGAGTACCGTCCTAGGCAAGTTGATTAACGAAACGGGGTCGGTTTATTACACGTCTTTAGCCTTTGCGGGAAAAGGATTTGGCTTAACTTTGGAAGGCAAACGCACCGAAAATTTCTCGTTCAGAACCACTCCCTTTGTTAGCCTAAATCGAGGCATGATTAACTTCTTGCCCCCGATGTCTCGCTTCAATACTTATCGGCTGACCAGTCGCTACACCCCCGCTATTCAAGAATTAGGAGAACAGGCAGTGAAATTAGAACTTCGATTTCGTCCGCAAAAAAATGTTAATGTCGAAGTGAACTTGTCCAATATTACAGATTTGGATAACCAGCTACTTTATCGAGAAGCCTACACCGAAATTCAGTTGAAGAAAAAACGAAAATGGGTATTGACGGGAGGGTTTCAATTTCAACAGTACAACCAAGAGATATTCGAAACCAAACCCGGTGTTCCCATCGTCCAGACCTTGATTCCCTTCGTTGACTTTTTGTATAAAATTGACCGCAAGAAAAGTATTCGATTCGAATTACAATACATGCGGACCGAGCAAGATTTTGGCAGTTGGATATTCGGTTTGGTTGAGTATTCCATTGCGCCCAAATGGACCTTTACCATTTCTGATATGTACAACAGTGCACCGACCATGACGGACAAAATTCACTATCCCCGAATAGACTTATTTTATACCATTAAGTCTAACCGATTTTCGGTAAGTTATGTTAAGCAAGTGGAAGGGGTCGTATGTTCGGGAGGAATATGTCGTTTAGAACCTGCGTTCAGTGGGTTTCGTTTTACGGCCGTTTCGGCTTTTTAGTTCTTTATTTCTTAGGTGCTTTGTAACTGTCTAAAATTGCGGGGTTGAAAAAGATATACAGAAATACAATAGAAATATTTCTACTCTTTCCACTTCTCGCTTCTTTTGTTACAGGAAAAACCACTTTTTTAGTAGGTTACAAGTACGATTCTTATCCCTTCAAATATGAAGTCGTTTTTTTTTAAAATAGGTTGTTTAGTAATTCTTTTCTACGGCTTAACTGCTTGTAACGAAAATAAGCCTATCATTCCCTGTCTAAGTTGCGATAGCAGTAGTAACCCGATTGGTCCCGACCCGAATACCGTTGTCAAAAAAGTGTTGCTAGAGGAATTTACGGGCGTTCGTTGCGTCAATTGCCCTTTGGCGAAATTGGAAATCGACAACCTACAATCCGAAGCACTTTTTGGCGAAGATTTTATTGCCGTTGCCTACCATGCGGGCTTTTTCGCTCGACCATACGCCGAAAGTCAAATAGACTTCCGCACGGAACAAGGGGATGCGATTATCGAATTTTTGGACCAACCCATCGGCTTTCCATCAGGTGTCGTCAATCGCAAACGATTTTCAGGCGAAGACGATTTACAGATAGAAGCCTTTGCTACTTGGGGGGGCTTTGTAGCCCAAGAGTTGAATATTCCCGCTACGATTTCTTTGGATATTGAAACGACTTATAACGAAGCAAGTCGAGACCTAAATGCCTCCGTGATGCTAACACCACTAGAAAATATTTCGGAAGCTATCAGCCTAAGTGTACTTATCACAGAAGACGATATTTCCGACGTGCAACTGACACCCGATGGAAGAGTTGATGATTTCAAACAAACGCACGTTTTCCGAACGATGCTCTCCAATACTTTTGGCAATTCTATTAACGAAACATTAATTGTCAATCAGTCCGTCTCAAGAATTTTCTCTTTCAATTTACCCGAAGAGTGGGTCGCCGAAAAATGCAAAGTTGTCGCCTTCGTTCATCAATCTGAAAATGGGAAAGAAGTGCTACAAGCCGAAGAGGTACCATTGGTAGAGTAGAGAGAAAATGTCTAATTTTGAGATTTTATAAATGTAGGTTGACAAAATTGACGTTATATTTTTTTGACAGGATTCCAAGATGAACAGGATTCATTCTTAATAATCAAGTTTATATCAATCCTAGAATCCTGTCTAAAGAAGTTACTCTTAGTTCTGTCCTATAATTAATTTCCAAAAAACACCATTCCTTACTTCATGCCCGTTTACTGGCTATCCAAAGACGATGTACGATTTCCGCCCGCTGAATTAGCCAACGAAGATGGAATTTTAGCCTTAGGGGGTGATTTGTCCGTTACTCGACTAGTCAATGCTTATCAAAACGGCATCTTTCCTTGGTTCAACGAACACGACCCTTTCATTTGGTGGTCGCCCGACCCTCGATTTGTCCTCTATCCAGAAGACTTGAAAGTAGCCAAAAGTATGCGCCCTTATTTTAATCAAAAAAAATTTCGCGTGTCGGTTGACCAACACTTTGAAACAGTGATGCGGAATTGTCAGCAAGTTAAGCGAGAAAAGCAAGGCGGCGGTACTTGGATAACGGAAAGTATGATTGAAGGCTACGTTGCTTTGCACGAGGCGGGCTACGCCCATTCCGTAGAAGTTTGGAAGGAAGAGCGGCTTATTGGTGGACTTTACGGTGTATCTTTAGGCAAGGTGTTTTTCGGCGAATCTATGTTTTCTAAAGTAAGTAATGCGTCCAAATTTGGTTTCATTTCCTTGGTTCGACAACTAATTCCTTTGGGATTTGACTTAATTGATTGCCAACAAAAAACCAATCATTTGGGCAGTCTAGGCGCCAAAGAAATTTCACGAAACACTTTTCTTGAGCATTTGGAAAAAAATAAACAACAACCCACTTTACGAGGCAATTGGGCGCAAATACTCCACTTTGACTAGCTTCTTTTTTTCTCCTTCCTATCTAGGTCTATCAATCGATAGTAATCTTTCATTGTAATGACAAAAGCAGATTTGTCTTTGTAGTTGGCAAAGATAGGGATATAACTACTGTCCTTTGTCAGGACCGACAAATCCTGCTTTGACTGCAAGGCCTCGAATACTTGTTCGGCAAAAGTGTATTGATTTTTTTTATTAAAAACGTCAATCGTGAGTATGTTTTCCGTCGAATCCTGCGCCGTCGCCTTGATGGTCAATGGGTCGCCAAATTTTGAATACGCATTTTTTTCTAAAAAAATATACGCTTCTTCGTCCATCCAATTATCTAAAATCATGGGATATAAAATCGGTCGTTTGTCCGTCATGTCAAGTTTGCGGAATTTATAAATGTCTATTTTAGAGTGAGGCTTTCTAGTTCGGTAATACGCAATGCTGCGAATATTCTTAAAGTACAATCGGGAAGGGTCATTGGCTTGAAATTGACGGTCGCCCGTGAAAGCTTTTGGTTTTTCATTAGGTTGGCATTGGGTAAAAAAAGAAAAGCAGAATAGTAAAAAAATAATTCTTTTCATTATATTAGAGTTTTACATCTCTTCGAGAGAATATCCAGTCCAGTTAAACATCAACAAAATGAACACCGCAAAGTTTTTGCTTTCCTTTCTTCTGACCGCAGGGTTCATCCTCCTATTGAACAACTCTTTTACTTACCAAGGAAAACCGATTCCTGCAATGGGAAAATTGTTGAATCCCTTCGACGGATTTTGGCAAAATGTAGAAGCCCCTACACCCGTTCCGTTGCCTTTGCTGAAAGATTCTTTGCTAGAAACGGCCCAAGTAATTTATGATGACCGTAGAGTGCCCCATATTTTTGCCCAGAATGCGCACGATGCTAACTGGATTCAAGGCTATATTACCGCCAAAGACCGCCTGTGGCAGATGGATTTTGTGACGCGTTCTACTTCGGGGCGCTTATCAGAAATATTGGGAGAGAAGTTTTTAGATTATGACCGAAAAAAACGGCGCAAAGGCATGGTCTATGCTGCTAAAAATACCATCGAAGGCTGGAAAAAAGACCCCAAAAATTTCGCACTTTTGGAGGCTTACGTCAAAGGAGTAAACGCCTACATTAATAGCTTATCTCGCAAGGAATATCCATTAGAGTTCAAGTTGCTTAATTACGAACCCGAACCCTGGACGTCCCTAAAAACTGCCCTTTTCATGAAAGCGATGGGCGAATCTTTGGCGGGCCGATACAGCGATTTGAAAGCCACCAATACATTAGCCAAATTGGGTCCAAAAGCTTTTCGGTTTTTATTTCCCGAAACATTTCCCGATGACTTACCTATCATTCCCAAAGAAGTAAATTATAATTTTGAACCAATGGGTACAGAGGAACCTATTGCCGCACCCAGTACAGCCACTGCTACCGACGAAGTACTTAGCTACCAAGAGTTACCCATGCCTGACCCTCATTATGGAAGTAATAATTGGGCCGTTGCTAGAGGGAAAACGGCGAATGCCAAACCGATATTGGCGGGCGACCCACACCTCCGATTGACGCTACCGTCAATATGGTACGAAATTCAAATTCATACGCCCGAAAGCAATGCTTACGGGGTTTCTTTGCCAGGCATCCCCTCCGTTATTATTGGCTTCAACGAAAGCATTGCTTGGTCGCAAACGAACGTTGGACAGGACGTAGCGGATTTATACACCATCACTTGGGAAGACAGCACTAGACAGCGCTATTTGTTGGACAGCCAATTTGTAGCCGCCGAAAAAGTCATTGAAAGATATGCTGTTAAAAGTCCGTCTATGCTACTTGGTGGCGGTCAAAAAGAGGTGGTAGATACGGTCAGATATACCCATTGGGGCCCCGTCATTTACGAATCGCCCGATTTCTCGGAAAAGGATTTGGCATTAAGATGGCTGATTCACGATGCGCCCGAAGCAACGGAACTAAACGTTTTTCCAAAGTTGAATCAAGCGCAAAATTTTGCAGGCTACGCCGATGCCATTAAAGAGTATAATGCTCCCGCTCAAAATTTTGCCTTTGCTTCTAAGACGGGCGCTATCGGGCTCAAAGTACAAGGAAAGTTCCCTCTGAAAAAGCAGGGACAAGGTCGGTTCATTCAAGATGGCAGTCGAACAGCTAACAATTGGAGCGGCTTTATTCCTGAAGCACACAATCCGATGGTGTATAACCCACATTGGGGCTACATTGCCTCGGCCAACCAACGTTCTACGGCGGAGAACTATCCTTACTATTACAACAAAGAAAGTTTTGAAGCCTATCGAGGTCGTACCTTAAATCGAGCACTTTTTAAAGCGGATAGTATTACAGTGGAGGATATGAAAGCCTTGCAAAACAACGATTACAGCATGAAGGCGGAATTGGCTATGCCGATTTTCCTATCAAGAATCCGTCCCGAAACATTGAACGATGGGGAAAAAGCAGTTTTGGAACTCATCAAAAAATGGGACTATCATTACGACCGTGAAAAATTAGAACCCCTCTATTTTGAACTATGGTTTGAAGAGTTTTACAAGATGACTTGGGACGAATTGAGCGAAGCCGAAGAAGGCGATAAATTACTTCGACCGACGGAATGGCGAACCTGCTTCATCCTTCGAGACGTTCCAGAAACCAATTATTTTGACATCAAGGCGACCCCCGAGAAAGAAACCGCTTGGAATATCATCGAATTGGCTTTTCGGAAGTCCATACAGCGAGTTTTGGCGACTATTTTAGAACGGCCCGATTTGAATTGGTCCAATTACCGAAATACGACCATTGGTCATTTGGCGAATATTCCCTCTTTTTCTACCCAAAATGTTTATACCGATGGTCATAAAAATACGTTGAACGCTGTTCGGTCGTATGCAGGTCCTTCGTGGCGAATGGTCGTAGAATTAGGCGAAGAAACCAAGGCCTCCGTTGTTTATCCGGGCGGACAGTCGGGTAACCCTGGCAGCTTTTTCTACGATAATTTTGTCGATACGTGGGCAGAAGGGGAGTACTACGAAGCACAGTTTGTGCAAACACCCGAGGCTATTCAAGGGGCTATGGTCGTAAGTCAATCCTTTGCGCCACTGAATAAGTGATAATAACTGCTCGGCACTCATTTTTTTACCACAAAGTTTTAGAGTTCATTGAGACCGTAAAGGCTTTTTTCGAGCGCAGCGTTGACGCATTCCTTTGTTAGACTTCATTTATTTACCCTTAAAAACTCGTTGTTACTGAGTAATTATGTATAATAAATTTAAGAACTATGAAAAACAAATTACTTAACTTGTTTAAACTAGCCGCATCGTTCGGACTGATGTGGGGCTTGGGCTATTTAGCACATCAAAAATTTAGTTGGTGGATAACGGCAGTCGTAGCAGCGGCCGTTTGTTTCTTCGTACCCGTCAAAAATGGAGGCGCTTTTGCAATGGGCTTTGCCGCTTTTAGCCTACTTTGGGGACTACAGGCCAACGCCTTAAATGCTTTAAATATGGAATTATTAGCCACTAAAATGGGCGCTCTTTTCGGTGGAGTAAAACCGATGCAATTGGTGTACGCAACGGGAGTAGTGGGCGGATTATTGGGTGCTTTTGGAGCCGTGACGGGAAGTTCTTTTCGACAAATATTTTTTCCATTAGGCAGAAAAAAGAATATAGACGTATCACGGTCAGAAGCAGTAGTTTTAGAGTAGAGATGCTGGATAAAATCGCAATTTTGGGAAAGGAAAACAAATAAAATAAGGTTCTTTGACACATTGCAACCTCGAAAATCACGAAGTGATTTAACTTGAATAACTCTGTATGAAATGCGGAGAATTTGAACATATACGAAGTCACAACCCCAACGGGGTTAAACTTTTGCAATGTGTCAAAGAACCGAAAATAAGTAAGGATATTTCTACTTTATTTTTATTGTATTTCTACCTTATTTCTCATGATTAAAACTAACTCTTCATCTCTTTTAAAACAAAACCTATCTCGTATTTTCGATTCTAAAAATCTAAAGAAAAGTTAAGGTTCGGCGTAAACCCAAGCATCAACACATCCGCTCCCGTTACTTCGTTAATTGGTCGATCGCGATTTCTTTCGTTGGGAACGGAATGAATGTATTGTCGATACTTCACATTTTGTCGGTCTAGTAAATTAAAAATAGAAAGGCCGATACTCGCCGTTGACTGCTTGATAGCAAACTGATAGTTTGCGCTGACATCTATCCGATGGTAATCTTTCAGACGTGAAATGCGATCTTCGGCGGTTAAATTTCTTCTATCTTCTTC
This sequence comes from Bacteroidota bacterium, assembly GCA_039024375.1. Classification (GTDB taxonomy): domain Bacteria; phylum Bacteroidota; class Bacteroidia; order Chitinophagales; family Saprospiraceae; genus JAFMDF01. Next base: position 9,679 of record JBCCQK010000018.1, on the reverse strand, counting down.
ACTAAAAATTTTTAGTAAGTCGGTGTACGCTCTTCCCGAACTGTACACATACGTCGCCGAAAAGTCCCACTTCTTATAACGATATTGATGGACAAATTTGAGTTGGTGGCGTCGGTCATTTTGTGCTGGAAATGTGTTGCCTCGGTCAATTTGCGGAAAACTGTGCGTCGTTTTACTCCAAGTATAGGCTAACCAACCCGTGTAACGCCCCGAAGTTTTTCTAAGCAATAAGTCCACTCCAATCGAACGCCCCGTACCTTCAAAAAACTGTAAACTAGAATTCTCACTTACCGTTACCTCATCGTTTTGAAATCCACTACGCAATGGCGCCAATTCAACTACACCGTCCCTATTTTTTTGGTAGGCTTCTACGTCCAATTCAAAGTCATCCGTTCGGAAATTAAACCCGAACATCAGTTGTTCGGCGGAAGCGATGGGAAAGGTTCCAGTTTCTTCGTCGCTCAACACCCAAAATTCGTAAGTGCGACCAAAGCGGTCTTCTCGATAATTTTGTCGTAGAAATTGATAGTATTTACTCGCTGCCGCTTTAAAAAATAGTTGTTCATTGGCGAATAAAGAAAGATTTACTCTAGGCGACAAATAATTTTTCTGGGTGACATCGTAAAAGGTGTTTCGCAAGCCTAGCCCCAGATGAAATTTTTGCTTTTTTTGAAAATCGTATTGCGCATAGAGGGCGTGCTGCGTTCCCAAAACTTGTTCATTGAAAGACGGGCTTCGCTCCATATCTATATTGAAAGCTACTTGATTGCGCACCGAATGATACCCGAAAGTTAGCTGCTGTCGGTCATCCATCCTCCAATTATTTTTGATATTCAATTCCGTTCCTTCCACTTTATTGGTCGTAGTGTTGGTTCGAGTAAACGTCGTATCAATTCTAGTTGGTCTCGTATCAGGTTGCTGTGGCCGCGGCCGTCTAGTTATTTGTCGCACTAAAGCGGTGGTGATTTCTTGACTGTCCGAGTAAGTAGAGCGACTTAGGTTAACTTCACTATTAAATGTTGGTTTCCACTGATGGGTAAGGCGCAGACTACTGCCTTGGTTTTCCCAATTACTCGTTTCCGAGAAGGTTTCGATATTGACAACTTCGTCTCGCCGACCATCTCGACGACTATTTTCCGTTTCAAAACTTCGTTGGTATTCGTATCGAAACGCATCGTAGCCCCGAAAAAAGCTGGCAGAAAGATTCGTTCGATTATTGAGTTGCCAATGCCACTTAGCGTTAACATCGTAGAATCTAAAACTTGGATTTTCGCTGAGTAAGGTGCCTATATTTTCGTCATCACTATCGTTCAAGAGAATGGTACTTACATTCTCCGCATTTTGTCTCAGCAAGTCAAAAAATTGAGTATTTCCCACATCTTGGTGGGTCCACCTACCTCCAACTGTAAGTCCCATTTTCGGCGTAATAGGTAAGCGTAAATAAGCCTTCGCCGTTAATAAATTTAAGCCAACTCCGCCTTCTAGGCGATTGGGATTAACATCGAAAGAAGTTAAGTCAACAATTCCCGCCGTTCGTCCTCCGTATTCCGCCGGAAAGGCATTTTTAAAGACTTTCACTTGGTCAATCATATCGGCGTTTACAGTTCCAAAAATGCCAAAATAGTGGTCTATTTTATAGAGCGTAATACCATCTAAAATAATCCCGCTTTCATCTCCATTACCACCTCTAATTTGCAAGGTAGAAGAAAAGTCATCCGTTGCAGAGATTCCCGGTAGGAGTTGTAAACTTCTGAAAATATCATTGCCAAACCCTAAATTTCCTAAGCCCGTCATTTGTTTCGGGTATACAGTAATAGCTCCATCTAGTTGATTAGTAGAAAAAGTAGGCAGTTTTTCCAAAATCGTTACCTCTTCGAAAGCGAGTGCTTTGGCTTGTAAATCAATGCGCAGATTAGAAAAATCGGTTGCTTGTGTCCAAGGAATTACTTTAGGTACGTAACCCAAGTATTGTATAACTAGTGTTCCTGCGGACTTTTTACTATGAACCGCTAATTTGAAATTTCCATCTTCGTTTGCCGAACATCCTTCCTTGGTCAATGGGCAAAAAATGGTAGCAAAGCTCAGTGGCGTCCCATTTTGGGCGTCAAAAATCCTTCCTCGAAAAGTAAATTCTTTAATGGGAATAGTTGATAGAAGCACAGAAGGCGCCTCTTCTCGTACCAAAATTCGATTATCCGAAGTGATTTTAAAAACCAAATCGGTCTGTGCAAAAAGCGCTTCAAAGGTAGTGGCTAAATCAGCATTTTTAATGTCTAGGTTGACGGGAATGTCTTTAACCGTTTCGTAATCGTAGGCAATGGTTAATCGGTACTTTTGTTTTAATTCAGAAAAGACCGTTAGTAGAGATTCGTTGTCAAAAGATTCGGTAATCAACAGCTTTTCCGATTGCCCCCAAGCGGCAATAGAAAAAAACAGGCAGAAAAAATAAGTAAAGAGTTGCCTCATATTACTTTTACTTCGATGGATTTTTTGCTTCTTTGACACATTCCAAATCGTAGCATGGCCTTCTAGTTTGAGCAGATTCTTCTATTTGAATACTACTGCTCGAACAAAATGCAAAGCTACAAACTATTTCCTGTGCAATGTGTCAGAGAACCATTTTTTAACTACTTCTCCTTGATAATGACTTGTTTCCGGTTGATTTTGAAATCAGCATTCAATTGAAAAACTAAGTCAGAGACGGCCATTTTTAAATTATCTCCTTTGAAGGTATAATCACCGATTCTATTTTTTAAAGCGGCATCGACCTTCACAGTTACATCGTATTGTCGCTCTAATTCCGCTAAGGCTTTTTCGAATGGCACATTTTCTAAGTTATACGTTCCCGTTTTCCAACCTGTTTTTTTGACAATATCTACAGGGTAAACAGTACTCAATTTGTTTTCTTCAGTAGCTAATTGTGTACCCTGATTTCTAGTCAGCACTTGACTGCTTCCTTTCGCAGATACTCTCACTTTACCCGACCGACAATCGACAATAAACTGACCGTCTCTAGTATTGACATTAAAACTTGTTCCCAGAACCTCGACTGTTCCCTGTGGGGTGACGACCTTAAAAGTGGTTCCTTTTTCTACTTCAAAAAACGCTTCTCCTTCGAGGTGAACGGTTCGATTATCCGCAAAATTTCTTTTTGAAAAAGTTATTTTGGAATCGGCGTTCAACTCAACTTTGGAATCGTCTGGTAGCGTTTGTACCAAATGCGCCCCTTTACTAACGGAAACCGTTGTCGTTGGATTGTAGAAAACAAAAAAGGCAATTAGTCCAATGCAAGCGGCGGCCGCTAAACCAATCCACCGTCTGCGATTAATCGAACGAACGACGGCGGTTGGCGGTGCTACGGCAGTGGCAGCGTCAATTTTCGCCCACAAATTTTTCACTTGCGCCTCGGTAGGTTCCTCCTCTCGAAAACGAATGGCTTTTACTAATTGCTTCGCTTCGTCCACTAAGGTTGTTTTTTCTGGATGATTCCCGACCCATTCTTCCCAAAAAGCAGTGGCCTTAGGATTGTCCCCTCTTACCCATCGAATAAACTCGGGGTCTTCGGCGAAGTCAATGACCGTATATTGTGTATATTTTTTTTCCATGCAAAGTAGTTTAGGGATGAGGAATTAAATAAACTACACATCCCTTATTCTTCAAATAATTCATCTAAGTAGCCACTTCTCGATGCCGTCGTGTAGCGAAATCGGCAGGTTCCCGTACCGCTGTGCATAATACTAGTACATTGTCGATTTTGCTGACTATCATCTAAATGTGACCGTTCTAGATAGCAATGTCCCAATTCGTGAAAAATGACAAATTCCTTTTCCAAATCGGTTGACCTATTCCAGTAAGCTCGGTCAATATTGACCCTTCGGGTTGTATTGTTTCCGTAAGTACATTGACCAACAACATCGCTTTCCTCAATGTCAATTAGATAGCCTTCAATGTTTTTGGCCACCAAGTCAACAGTTAATCCTCTCGCTTGCCCTTCGGAGATGAAGCGGTCGAAGTAAGGCGCTAGTTCTTCGGAGACGAACAAATCTTCCGCTTGAAAATCTTCGGTGCGCTCTTTTGCACAACTCAACAGCAATACAGCAACTGGTGATAAAGCGACGATAATTGAATAGATGAAACGTTTCGTCATTTTTTAGTGAATTGTTTGAGAGACATTTACATCTATAAGGCTGCTAGATTTAGTTTGTACTGTATTTCGGTAAGGTATTTTTTAGAAAAATAAAATTTCTATCCACAAATAGTAAATAAGCAATAGTGTAGGAATCAGAATACCCTTCATTTTTTTCAAAGCAGTAGATACTAGATTTCGAACCGACTGATAATTTAAGTCCATAATGGCAGAAATGTCTTCGTAATCCATTCCCGAAATATATTTTAAATAGACTGCTTCTTTTTGTCGCTTGCTCAATTTTTCCATTGCTTCTTTTAATTGTATCACTCTCTCAGAGGCCATTTCTGTTTGGACGATTGCTTCGTCAATCGACAATTCTGCTTCGAAGTTCAATTCCGTCGGTTCACTGTCTATATTTCTTTTATAAAACTGTTGCAGTTGACGAATCACTTTTCGGCGCAACGCTACTAAAAGATAGCGTTGAATAGAATCCGTTGGACTCAGTCCTTCCCGATTTTTCCACAACTCGACGAATAAATCTTGAATACAGTCTTCTATCAATTGGGTGTTGCGAGAAAACTTCTTTCCATACTTCAGCAGGGCTACTGCGTGGTCGTTATAAATCGTTGCCAAAGCAGATTTATGTCCTTCTTTTAGTCGTTGCCAAAGTAGCAGGTCACTCATTTACAGTTGATTGTCGAAAATGATAAAGCAATAAGATATTAGATTTTAGTCAAAGAAACGAGTTCTCTTAATTTATTGGTACAAAACCACGGGGAAAAATTGGATGATGTATTAAATAGGAGGTTAGACGTTTATTAAACTTTGGAAGTTTGCTCCAATCACTACTTACCCAAGCATAGATTTTCTTGTGAAAAAAAATTTTTTATTTTTTTTATTTTTTTTGAGTACAAACCAAAAGTGCTGGACTTATAGAGTTGTAAGGGACGAAATAAGTTGAAAAAAACACTCACTTATCAAGCCCGACTGACAATTTAATTTTAACAAAAAAGTAATTGTTCAGAAAAGAGAATAGAGACCATTTCATTGAGAGAATAGAGACAAGACTGAGGAAAAGCGACAAAATTTTTGATTCTCCTCAATTGTCAACATCATGCGTCTATTTTCTCGAATCTCTGCTCTCGACTCTGAACCGTTACAAAAAAAGTAAAAAAATCATGTTGAACAGAATTTTCAAAATTAGCACTTTAGCCGTATTAGCTTGCTTCTTGGTCTTAACTTCTTGCGAGAAAGAAAGCCTCGAAGAATTGACTACCGAAAACTTTACGGAACAAGCCCAAGACCGAAACAAGCGAGGTAAAAAAGGGAAAAAAAGAGCAAAATGCTTCGAACCCGTTTTCCCAATCACTCTAAATTTCTCCGACGGTACAGCAGCGGAAGTAGCCGACAAAGAGGCAGCCAAAGAGGCACTACAAACATGGAAAGAAGCAAATCCCGACAGCGAAGAGCGGCCTAGCATTGCTTTACCTTACGACGTAACACTAAGAGATGGAACCACGATGACCCTTACCACGCAAGAAGAAGTGGATGCCTTGAGAGAAACTTGTAGAACTGACCGACCCGGTGGAAAGCGCAAAAAATGCTTCAAGCGGGTATTCCCCTACACTTTGAATTTCCCCGATGGTACAGCAACGGAAGTTGCGGATAGAGCCGAAGCTAAAGCGGCCTTACAAGCCTGGAAAGCGGCCAATCCAGATAGTGAAGAACGACCAAGTGTGGCGTTTCCTTACGACGTAGAACTACGAGACGGAACGACTCAGACGATTACGAGCGAAGCGGATTTGGAAGCACTCAGAGCATCTTGCAGACCATCCGATGACGACTCAGACAACAATGAGTAACAAAAAGAATTAAATATCTTCGATGGATTAGAAAGTGTTCCTCTACCGATAAACGTATCGGTGGGGGAATTTTTTTGCCTAAAAATGTTCATCAACCTTTCCTGCGTTCAATCGTTTACCTATTATATAAACTTTGGTTAAATCCTTGAATTTAAAATAGAAATTAGTGAGCATTAAGGAAAAATACAATTTAGACGACCAAGATGTAGATAGAATTATTGAAATGGCTTGGGAGGACCGAACGCCTTTCGATGCAATTACTTTTCAGTTTGGGTTACCCGAAAAAGAGGTCATTGCCTTGATGCGGCAGGAGATGAAAAAAAGTAGTTGGAAGATGTGGCGAGCACGAGTACAGGGTCGAGCCACTAAACACGCTAAGAAACGAAACTTTACCGAAGGTCGGCACAAATGCTCTCGGCAGAAGCAGATTAGTCATAATAATATTTCAAAGCGGCGATAGATTAGTTCTAACTACACATATATTAAACCTTCCTTCTCGTACCCGTAAAACTTTACATTCCCCTGTTCAAACCGCTGACCTGCCCACCAGGCTAATACGCTATCTACTTGATGCCAATTGGTAGGTGTTTCCAAGAAAGAAATAGCCATTTTTTCTTCCAAAACTTTGCAAAATGCGGGTAAGAAAGATTTTTGTTTCTTGTAACCTTCGGTGCTATCTATTAGATAATGTTTGACAATCTGTGCAGGGTAGGTTTCGTAAAAGGTGATGCCATTGTCTTTAAAGGGTTTCGACAATTTAATGGCTCTTGCCGTCAATCCCCCCAAAAACATTGGGGACATGGCTTTTAATTCCTTATCACAATCACGATAAAAATAATTATCGCCTTCTCCAAAATAAGCAAGTGGCAAACTGAGCGGGGCATCTATAAAAACGGCGCTAGGTTGGAGTTGACGAATGGTCTTTTGGACAAAAGCATCCGCATCCTTTTTTTTCTCGCTTTGCCAGATGACCAACTGCTGCTCTTTTTCAAAACAAATCGCCGTCGTTCCCGCCAATTTTGCGCCGTAATCTATGCCGATATGTTTTACCATTTTCTACTTTCTAAAGCTACTTGGCTACCAGTTAAAAAAACACCCATTACCGTTACAAAATAAATAATATCTCGACTGTCTAGAACGCCTCTACTAATAGAAGTATAATGATAATCGATGCCCAACATCTGGACAATATCGTCCGATTTGCCTAGAAAAACGGGTAGGCGGCTGACATAGTCAAAGCCCCAATAAAAAATAAAACAGAAAAATAAAGCGCAGATGAAAGCAATGATTTGGTTATTCGTAATGGAAGACGCTAGCAAGCCAATAGCCACAAAAGTGCCGCCGAGTAAAGCTAGTCCAATGTAAGACCCCGCAATGGCCCCCGCATCAAGGTTTCCTTTTGGTGAACCCAATTCGTGCATCGTATAGTAGTAAAGAATCGTTGGCAAAACGGCAAAAATGACCAATAGCCAACAGGCAAAGAATTTACCCAGTACAATCTCCCAATCTCTTAGCGGTCGAGTCACCAATAACTCAATGGTGCCCGTTTGTTTTTCTTCGGCAAAAGACCGCATCGTAATGGCTGGAATTAGAAAAAGGAAAATAAGCGGCGCTATTTCGAATAAGGCATCTAAAGAAGCAACACTATATTTCAATAGACTGTAGTCGGGAAAAACCCAGAGCATAAGTCCCATAAAAATCAAAAAAACGCCAATGACTACGTAGCCGATGAGGGAGCTGAAAAAAGTGTTGATTTCTTTCTTGAAAATACTTAACATTTGTATAAATGATGAACGATGAATTATGAAAGATGAATGATGAACTCTTTGAATTTTAGCTTTATCATTCAATAGGCGTCTTTTCAAAATTTCCATGTCACTTTAAAAAGACGTACATGATTCTATTATTTTACTAATCCAACGAAACAAGATATTTATCATTGTACAACAGCAACGCATCAAATAATTTGGATTCCGCTTTTTCAGGGCCAAGGCTTTTCAAGGCGGTAACTATTTCTGCATCGTCAGCTAACCATTGCAGTAAATTGGAGTAATTGAAAGGAGCTATTTCCCCAGTGCGAAAACGCAGCATTTTTTCTTTGATGACGGGTACTTTTCGTTTTACTTTTCCCGTGCGAAACGGTTTGCCAATCAGCGGATTATAGGCTTTGAAGGTCATTTCTTTTTCTTCAATATCGTCGTAGGCAAAATAGCAAATATTTCCACGAACCTCCATCGCTGCAAATACCTTTAAGCTGTGCGGTGGTAAATTAGGTGTCGTTTTTACGTAGGGAATTCCTTTAATGACGATGCACCACATTTCGTCCAAATCTAATTTTTCTTGGGTCGCTTTTAGTCGGATGTATTCGACCTTAGCTTGCTTCGTTTGCTGGTTGATAAAATAATTGCCTTCAATATCATTTGCTCCGTAGGAAGGCACATTACTTTTGAAGGCTTCAAAGGATAAATACACGCCACTACTAAAGCGAAAAGACTGGGTTAAAGTAGTCTGCGCAAAGGCAGAAAATGTACTCAGAAATAGTACAATTAAGATAAGAAGACGACTAGGGTTAAGTCCTAACTCGTTAAAACCGAATCTTTTGATTAAGAAATTTGTCGCTTTTTGCACCATATCTATACTTTTAAGCGCCTTTGGTTAATTCTTGAAAAACATCCTCTACGCTGTACGTCTCTCGCTTCATTTCCAATAGCGTTAGTTGATTACTCGCCGCAAAGTTGAAAATAGACGCCCGAATATCTTTATTTTTTTCGGCGGCCAACTGCCAATGATTGTTTCCCAAAGATTTGACAGATTTGACTTGCGTTATTTTTTGTAGCTGCTGTTGAGTAGTTTTTTCAGCAAATTCTACGGTTACAACTGCTTCTCCCGCTACTCGTTGTTGCAAAGTGGTAATTGTATCATTAGCCACCATCTTTCCCTTGTTGATGATGATAACTCGGTCACATAGGGCTTGTACCTCTTGCATGATGTGCGTCGAAAAGATAACCGTTTTTTCTTGCCCGATTTCTTTGATTAACTGTCGAATTTCTACCAATTGATTCGGGTCAAGTCCTGACGTAGGTTCGTCCAGAATTAGGACTTCAGGGTCGTGCAACATGGCCTGGGCCAATCCAACTCGTTGTCGATACCCTTTGGACAGAGCACCGATAACTTTGTGTTGTTCTCGCTGTAGTCCCGTCCTTTCAATCATTTCAGCTACTCGCTTTTTTTTGTTTTTTACTCTATGTAGTCCCGCCACAAAAGATAAATATTCCTTGACGTATAAATCCTTATAAATGGGATTATGTTCGGGTAAATAGCCAATATTCGCTCGAACTTCCAACGGATTTTCTACTACATTTTTTCCACAGACTATAACCTGGCCCAATGTGGGCGGAATGAAGCAGGTAATAACTTTCATAGTAGTCGTTTTCCCCGCCCCGTTGGGTCCCAAGAAACCCAGTACTTCTCCTTTTTTAGCCTCAAAGCTAATTTGGTTGACGGCTTTCTGTGTTCCGTATATTTTAGTTAAATCTTGAACAATAACTGACATGGATAAGTGGAAATTTCTACTATTTAGGATAACAAAAATAGTAAAGATTAGTTAGTAAGAGAAACAGTTGAAAGATTAATAATAGTATCTCTACTTCGTTTAAATTCCTGTTAATCTATCTAAAAATTGAGTGTT
>JBCCQK010000017.1:0-38263 GCA_039024375.1 Bacteroidota bacterium | reverse complement strand
TTTTCATAAAATCGTATTAGGTGATAAGTGGGAATACCTCCGATTGTTGTTTTTTTATTGGTTCTTTGACAATTTTTGCAAAAGTTCAACCCCGCTGGGGTTGTGACTTCGTATATGTTCAAATTCTCCGCATTTCATACGAAGTTATTCAAGTTAAATCACTTCGTGATTTTCGAGTTTGCAAAAATTGTCAAAGAACCTTTTTATTTTTAGATACAATCAGTAATAGAATTGCCGACAAATACTGGTTACTTTTTTTTAACACGGAAAATTGAGGAACACAGCTCGTCCGTAGGGGGAATTGAATGGTAACGATTTTCTTTTTTACAGTTTGTTGCTTTTCACTAGTAATTCTAATTTTATCTTATTTACACGTAGAGAACGTAAAGTTCGCAGAGGGTTTGCATCCAGTACTTTGCGGACTCTGCTTTCTCTGCGTGATACACTCTTTCAATACGTTCCCTTATTGATAGTATAACTAACATAATCTTTACCTCTTGGCATGAGTTGAAAATACATTAAGGAATAGTGAAAAAATAAATTTACATTTTCGAAATTCTAACTTTCTGGTTATCAACACTTTTAGATTTTGAACCAGCCCGCACAGCAGTCTGGCGGGTTTGTAATTTTAAATTTTACATTTCCCTAAGCTTCAACGGCTGCAAAAATGGACCACAAATAATCGCTAAAACATTGGGTAAAAAGTAGGTAAAAATATCCCAATCGGTGCGTAATTAGACGGTACAGGCTGTGGGCAATTTGATATAGGCGTCGTATAAAAATTACAGAGATTGGGCAAGATGTAATTCAAGTCGTTGGGCGAAGCGCCAAACCAGAGTGCTAACTCCGCATAGAATTCATCAACCGAAGTAGTCGGCACAAAGCGCCCCCGTTCGTCGATGTTCAAAGCTTCGTTGAGGTTCAGAATTGGATAGTTACCGTAAATTTTTCCGCCATCAATCGCCCCGCCCATAATCATGGAGTTGCCCCCCCAGGCGTGGTCGGACCCGTTGCCGTTGGAAGTGAGTGTTCTCGAAAAATCCGAAATTGTAAAGGTCACTACATCGTTTTGCCGATTGAGGTGGGTCAATGCTTGATACAACTCATTCATGGCCCTACTCAAAACGGGCAACATTCGATTCTGATTTTGAATGACCTCATCGTGGTGGTCCCAACCGCCGAAAGTGACAAAGAAAATTTGTCGATTGTTCCCCAAGTGTTGCTGTACACTAATAATGTCGGCAATCATCTTCATATCTTGCGACAAACTGCTTTCGCTGAACGTAACGGGGATGTCCTGCTTTTTGGCCAAGGCTGACCGAAACAGTTCGATACTATCAATAGTCTGTCGAGACAACGACCCGTAGGTGTCTTGAAAAATATTGGAATAGACATCTTCCACCAAACTACTAATCGTCTCGTCTCGCTTTTGCGCTAAAAATCCATTATTCGACCACCAAGATGGGTAACCTTCAATGCCTAACGTTTCGGGCGTCGCATTATTCGCCACCGAAAATTCGATGATGTTATTTCCCGCTTGAAAGCGATTTTTCCCCGCCAAGGAAATATTCATGGATACGCCGTCGATACCGCACATATCTTTTAGCATATCCGCCATGCGCCCCCCGACGCCAACGGCGCTACGGTCTTGCGGCACGGACGTTTGCCAGTGCATAATCTGGTCCGAATGGGAATACAAACCGAGGGGTAATTGCTTGCCATTATAGAGGTCATCGGCGTCCACAATGGGTTCGACGAGCGTTCCAATGTTAGATAGAAAAGCTAGGTTACCATCATTAAACAAAGTACCTACCTCCGCCATTGACCCGTGGATACCGTAGGTTTTACCGCCCGTATTGGAAGGGGTAACATTTATCAAATCGCCTTGACCCAACGCTAAATCAGCCCGCACCGCTTGGTATTCGGCGTATTCCGAAGGCGTGGTCGGCACTAGCATATTAAACGAATCGGCCCCACCCGCCAACAGAATACAGACCATCGCTTTGTAGTCGTTGCAATTGGTCAAAATATGCGGTCGGGCCGACGCTGTGTTTATCATGCCGAGATTCAAAACAGAAGACAAAAACGCCGTGGACCCAACGGCGGCACAACTGGCTTGTCCTAAAAATTGGCGGCGAGAAATGGTTCTTTTTCGACTCATGGTGTCTGGTTGCTGGTTTCTGGATATTAGTAAGCAATACTTTATTAGTATCTCTTGCTTTTTTATTCTTAGCCAAAAGCAGGAGGTGCTGGCAAAACACCGCCTGCTAACGATACTTTAATAGTTGCTCTTGCTTTTTTATTCTTAACGAAAAGCAAGAGGTGCTACCAAAGCACCGCCTGCTAGCGGTTGACTAGATATTCGGGGCTGACCATAATGTAGAACAAGGCCATGCGTACCCGTAAGGATTTTAAAAATTCGACGTGGTCTTCATCATTGCTTTCGATGGAAATCTCTAGCAGCGCCGCTCGAATGATATCTTTGGTGCGCTGGGACAATTGTCCATGGGCTAGAATCAAATCTAAGCGGTCAATCAGTTCGGGCAGTTGGTCGTCGGTGGCCAGCAATATTTCATCCGTTAGGTCCAATCGCTGTTGGTCGTCTTCGTTGTAGGGTTGTTCAAAACCGTAGCCCCAATCGTCGGCCATTCCGTCCCGAACGGCCCAGCGTTGTAGCGAATTGAGATAGCCCGTGATGGTTTGTGAATTGGTAATTTGAAATTCGGGGGCCACTTTGTCCGCCGCTTCGATGGGACCAATGGGTTGGTAATCTTGTTGAAAAAAGTTAAAAACCGAAGGGGATGCAAATATTTTTTGCCCGAACTGCTCCGAAATGGTTTGCATGGCATTGCGGTAAACGGCGTTGGGCGAATATAGATTGAAACTACGGCCCAATTGTAGGTAGCGGACAAAAGGTTCGCGCAACATGCCAAAAGTGTTGTCCGATTGGGAAGCACAGTTTCTAGCTTCGTCGTCCAACAAAATGGCCTTGATAACCGCTCGCATATCGCCCCGTTGGTCGCTGTAATGGGTGTCGCCGTTGAAGGCCCTCGCCACTCTCGCCACGTATTCGGGACTCGGATTGGAAGTAACCAAACGCTGAATCAGTAATTTGCCGATGAACGGCCCGACGTTGGGGTGGTTGAAAATATTGTCCAAAGCTTCCCGAATGTCCGCAACGCCATCGACGGGATTTCTCGGCTGAACGACGTGTCCGTTGAGCAACCGCTTTTCACCCGGGTCATGGTAATCGTTAACCATCACTAGGGACTCTCGAATATCTCCGAAATAGTCCAAACTTCCACAGCCGAAGGTACACCAAGGATTTTGCCACGTAAGTCCCGTGAATATTTTGGACATTTCGGCAATATCCACGTTATTGTAAGTAGGGACAGGCACCCCGTTTTCATCCGTTTGGCAAGTTCCGTCGATGTTCAATTCGCATAAACCAATAGAAAATAACTGCATGATTTCCCGAGCATAGTTTTCGTCGGGAAAGACCACTTGCCGACTCAACGTATCGTATGGCCATACCTCATCTATTTCGTAAATCGTATCTTGTTTGGGATTGTTCATGTAGGTCAAGTACATCGCCATGGCGGGCGTAAACGTGACTGCTTCCAATAAATCTCGGTAATTACCGAAGGCGTGTTGCAGTAGCATATCGTAATAATCGGCAAAGGCGTAAGCGTTCTCTCCAAATCCCGAATTTTCGGATATAACCAGTATCTCGCTCAATGCCAAGGCAATACGTTGACGCAGTACGTCGGGCGACGTCATAGTGTGTTCCCAATAAGCATAATTCCAGAAGTGGAGAAAAGGTCCCGTATTCATCGGGTCGTTCAAGCCCGCATTTTTAATGTCCGTGATTTCCGCTACTTTGGTGACCATCGAAAAACTTGGATTGAGGGTAAACTGCTGGTCAATCCAGTCCTCCATTCCCGAAGTACTCAGTCCGACAATATCTTCGTAGGTAGGTCCAAAAGTTGCTTGTTGTAAAAAGCGGGATGCAGCGTTGTGATTGGGTAGAAACCCTTCGTTGGCAAGCGTATTAGTTCCATCCGTTCCAGGTTGGGTATTACTCGTCGTGACCGTCACGTTGGAGTTTTGCCCTACGCCAATTAGCTGAGGCGTCTGAGCAAAAAGTAGAAGCGGTGCAAAAAGTAGGGACAACGACACGAAAAGGTGCCATCGAATACGATGATTCATACGATGAAACAGTTGATAAAAAGTGAAGATTGTAGTCTAAGATTACAGGAGGCGAATGTGCTCAAAAAGTTTTAGGGTGGGAATGTTTAAAATACTTGTAAGTATTACTGTGAAGCGTAATGATTTCTTATGGTCAAATTTCAAATATTTTTAATTTAGATGCAATTTTTTACTAGGGAAATTTTGAAATTGACGGATTGGTGTCAAAAGACAGCTATCGGTAGCGATTGCTTGGAGTAGTCCTATTGATTGACGAATACAATAAGCCCATTATCGATTATTTGGATGATTTACCACAAGCCAAAGAACATCAAAAAATACTAAAAGCATTCTACTAGGTTATCAGAGATGCAGACCCCCATACCTATTTTTTAATGATTACAGGTGTTTCCGAATTTAGCAAAGTAAGCATTTTTTCGGAGCTAAATAAGCTAGAGGACATTACCATTGATTGGCGATTTTCCGCTTTAGTTGGCTTAACCCACGATGAGATAACGGATAATTTTGAAGCACATTTAAAAGCTAGTAGAGACCGACTAAAAATGGATAGAAAGTAATTGTTAGCCGAAATAAAAAATTGGTATAACGGATACAGTTGGGATGGAGAAACCTTTGCCTATAATCCTTTCTCTATTCTAAATTTTTTCCAAAAAAGTGCTTTCTACAACTTTTGGGTTTCTACGGGGACGCCTACCTTTTTAGTCAATTTACTGAAAGAACGCAACTTTTATAGAATAAAAACAACAGTAGTTAGACAGGCGGCTTTCGATAGTTTTGATTAGCCTCCTCTGTTCCCAAGACGAAGAAGAAAAGGCCACTTTCCTGCTGCTCAAAAACATTTAAAAACCAGTAAGAACTCCCATTTTTATTACATCCCTTTACTTTCACGGTAGTGCTATCAATAACTAATAAAAAGAGGAAGATTCTCAGAAAGAATCTCCCTCTTTTGCCACTTTGTGAGTAGAATTTGAGTTCTACTAGATTCATTTAATCATTGTCTCCACAAGGACCACATTTCCCACCTAGTGCTTTGTAACTGGCCCAATCTCTAGCATTGATTTCCAGATTAAACTTGAGTCGTGAAGATGTTCCAAAAGGTCGGTGACAAATCACCATACGGCCCTTGGAGTTAACACTACAGCCATCGCAAACGCCATTACCCGTATTCGGTACACAAGCATCGTTATCGTTCGGGTCGTACAGTGGGTCACTTGATGGTACGCCCGAATAGAATCCATCAAAATCGCTGTCGGTACCGACACAAGCAGCACTTCCCGAATTGGGGTCACAGGGATTAGTAGGGTCGCTGTCAACGTTCTTATCTCTCCTACCATCGTATCCTACTTCAGCACCATCGGAGATACCATCGTTATCTGTATCACTCTCTGGGTCAAATTTATTAGCATCTTCTAAATCGGATACGCCATCGTTATCATCGTCCCAATCAAATAGATTAATCCAGCCGTCTCCATCAAAATCACAGTTGTACGTAGTAGCCAAAGGGTCACATTTAGACCGAGGGTCACTTTCGCCCGCATCGATGCTCCCGTTACCGTTTTTATCCTCTTCGCCGTCCGATAGTCCGTCGCCGTCTGTATCTGCATTGTATGGGTCAGTATCTACTTCTTCGTCGTATTGACCATCGCCCCCCATTTCGATATGGTCATAGATGCCATCACCGTCCGAATCGGTTGAACTTCCTCCATCATTTTGTTCTGAAGTGTTACTTGTTCCACAATGCCCCGTTTGCATCTCTAGTTTCAAGAAGGGTCGTCTATTACTCTGCGTATGCTCCTTAGAAGCAAACTTGACCAGACTGTAAGAACCCGTACTAGTTGCGGTAATAATAACGCCATGGTTTTTAGACTTATCCGTTACCCAAGCCTGTATCAAGGCCTTTGGAATTTCAATTTCTATCCATCCCGTTTGCGTGACAGTCTCACTTCCATAAAGTGTTGGGTAATAATCTCCACCAGCTTTCCCCCAGCTCTTATTAGGCCTTCGGAACTCCCAGTTAGCTTGCCCGTTACCATTTCGCTTAGTTCCTTCATCCCAATCCTTAGAGACCTTATACACTTCTAATAAAACATCATCCTGCTGCTTTTCTAAGACATATAGCGCAATTTTAGCACTCTTTAAAATATCCAAGTTGATATTTTCAATATCAAAGTCCAGTAAAGCATTTCGCCCATCACCTCCCTCTTCTTCTACTTCCATATATTCTAAACGGCCATAATTATGCTTTTCTTTATCTTCTTCTATATAAGTATCCTCTCGAGGGCTGATATTCGTAAAGAAAGTACTTGACGTAGCCGTGGAAGGCACACATTCATCTGCGTCGTTCGGGTCAAACTCTGGGTGCAAATCAGGGTAATTACTAAAATAACCATCCCCATCCTCATCAACTCCTATACAGACACCTGCTACAGCAACTGGGTCACAAGGATCTAATGGGTCAGAAATTCCTTTTTCTAGCAAATCCGTAATTCCATCTCCGTCTGTATCACTATTTGGGTCAAAGGTGTTCACATCTAAAGAATCTAAAACTCCATCATTATCGTCATCAACGTCTAATTGGTTAATTTCACTATCTTCGTCGAAGTCGCAATCGGGCGTAGTATTATTCGGGCTACAAGATGATAATGGGTCACTTTCGCCCAAATCCAGTTTACCATTCTTATTCGTGTCTTCGTCGCCATCCTCAATACCGTCACCATCTGTATCCGTATTTAATGGATTCATGTCAACCCCCGCATCGTACTTCCCGTCTTGTCCCGTTTCTACCTTATCGTTGATTCCATCTCCGTCACTATCAGAGTAAGGGTCATTCGGGTCAACATCGCTAGGCTCAAAGACACCGTCACCATCTTCATCGTAATTGCAAGGCCCACAAACATCACCCCGCAGTTTGTGCATAATCCACGTATCAATGCCTACCTTCTTGGTTTTACGATTAGCGTAATTACCTCCGGGAACGTGACAAATAACAAGCTGACCGTCATTATCTTCGTCCTTACAACCACAGTTAGCGCTATTGATATTGGGAAAACAACTTTCGCCATCAAACTCGTCGTACAGCTCGTGGCCAGGAGAATAATTGGCAAAAAATCCGTCATTATCGGCGTCAATACCAATGCAAAGCCCAGCAATCGGCATTGGGTCACAGGGTTCCAATGGATTGGAGTCTGTCAATGGGTCATAGATACCATCTCCTCCAACTTCTATATCGTCGGAAATACCATCCCCATCCGAATCGCTATTTTTATCGAAAATATTAACATCTAAAGAGTCAGGTACCCCGTCACCGTCTTTGTCCAAATCGACTTCATTGACTAAGCCATCTCGGTCAAAGTCACAACCATTCAAGGTGTAGTTACCAGCACAGTCGTCAACTGCTAACCATTCGGGTTCTACGATAATACTATCACTTTCAATCCCCGTTTCTACCACAAAGTTGGAAATATTGGACCCATTATCTGGGTGTTCCAAAACCGTGTGGTAAAGTAAAGGAGAACGGTCGTTACCGGGGCCTTGATAAATGACTTCTCCATCCATATTGAAGTCTCGCTGGGTGTAGCCTACGCTAATAAAGTTCGTTAAAAACTCTTCGTTTCCTTGGTCCAAGAGTACGAACATAAACATTTCGAAAATGTCATTGCGGGGGCCTTGGAAAATAATCTTATCATCCGCGTTGATGTCTCCTGACCACATGGCCCGTTTTCCACCGAAGGACACCCCCGGAATATCTCCCATGATGGGGGTAAATGGATTGGTGAAATCGACAAATGGTACAACGGCGGGGCCAAATGGTTGTGTGTAAAGCGAGTACATCGCCAAGTGGTTTCGGTGCTTGATGGATACGTAGTAATCGTCCATGGGCATATTTTCGAAAACCATGATACTATCACCATCGGCCGTTACAACGTCCCCGTCTCTTTGAATTAAACCCGATTGAGTCGTAATGACCTTACTCGGATTATCTTTATCTCTTAACTCCACCATTACCCAATCAACAATTGCGTTATCTCCCGTAACCGTCAATAGGGCGGGGTCTAGTTTTTCTCGACCACCCGTCCCGAGATGACGGAATCCTTCTAAATCGGTGTAAGGTTCCTTCAAGGGAATCAAGCCCTTTTGACGCAAGTCATCGCGCATCTTATCATTCCCGCTGTTCAATCCAGCTCCTTGTAAGAAAGCTCTTGTTCGCAACGCAACACCCGAACAGTGAATCGTTTGGTTCAAGACCGTTGCGTTACCACATTCGTCCACGGAAGAATACGCCCGTTCGATAATTTTAGCGGGGCCGTCGTAGGTCACTGTTTCGTCGAACACGATGGTGACGTTATTATCGCAGTTATCAATCGCTACAATATCCACGCCCAGTACTAAGCTATCGGTTCCACTAACACAAGCAGACTCAATATCCAAAGGCAGACTACCTTCCACAATCATCAGCGTAACGTAGCCGTTAGGCTGCACGACACCTTGGTAGTCCCATCCATCCAAGACCAATTCGAAAGAATTGCTACCCAGTACCCCAACATTCACCAAAATGGGTTCAGTTTGATTGCCTTCTATATATTTGGCAATCACCACGGGGTTGTAGTAGTAGTTATTGGAAGATACGAACATTAAAGCTGAACTCATCCGAACTTTACCCACTTCTCCAATAATTTCTCCTTTATCGTTTTTGAGTAACGTTAAGCTATCCACTGCTAAATATCCAATTGACTCTGTTACATGGTCCGTTTCTGTGTCTAGTGACTGTTCTTCCTCTACGCTAATGGCAACGCTCGTAGTGGTTAAATCTTGACGACTCACCACCGCAGGGTCGCTTTCTCGAATGGTTTGTAGCGATGCGAAAATAGCGGGCTGGCCACTGTACGTATTGTTGAAATTCAAGGTTGAATTGGTGTGATTAGCCGAAATACGGCCCACTTCCATATTAAAATCTTGGACGTTTGCCCCTTCTTCAATCGCTATCCAAGCCACACTGGCTCCCATATATAAGTCAGTGGTATTAGACTCTTCTTTTTGTAGTCTCAACTCAAATTGGGCATTAGAAGCATTTCGCATTCTGACGACGGACGCCGAAGAATCTCTCGTTGAGGTAACTTGCGTAAATACGATAGGTACCGTTGGAAAATCAATCGGAAACTGAATCGTTTTCCAGCGTTGCGTGACATTTTCCATCACACCCGCCACCATTTTCTTGCCATTGGGCAACGTGTAAATTCGGAAAATATCGGGCGCCGTGATGTCTTGAATTTCTACAATTTGCTGGTCAGAAGCTGTGTTGCCACAAACGTCCGTCGCTACCCAAGTTCGCGTCACCGTGTAATCGTACAAAGAGCAGCCGTCTTCTCCTTGCGTATTGGATTCCATTTTGTCAATAGAAATGGCTGGACAATTGTCAAAAGCCGAGACAAGCGGAGGCAACGGAATTTCTTCGTCGCAATTAATCGTAATGTTTTCGGGTACATTTTGTAGTGTAGGTGCTTCGTTGTCTTCGAAGCTTAATCGAACGAAAGCCGTCGCACAACAGCCTGTCGTTGGATTACACACTTGATAGACAAATTCATCCGTTCCACATTCAAACACCGTAGGAGTATATTCGAAAGCACCATTGCTCTGCAAATCTACTGTTCCTTTAGTCGGATTAGAAGCAACCGTATAGATGCAGCCTTCAATATTTTCATCATTGTAAGAGACATTCCCTTTCAGTTTGAAACCGGGACAAGCATCTTCGATAACGTCTTCTGCTGCTACCAACGCCGAGGGTTCCACGATAGTGACAAACCCATAATCGTAGGGGCAATCCGTGTTGCAATAGTTCAATACAACGTTATAAGTTCCCGCCGTCAAGCCAGAGAAAGACAACTGCCCGTCGGGCTGATACGTATCGCCACCGTCCAAACTTACTTTTACACACAAGCCTTTTTCTCCTCGGGCAACGATGTCAATAGCTCCCACAGAACTGCCGCAAGTCGTTGGATTGGTAGTGCGCAACTCCGTTGTAAACACTACTGGATGCACACTAAATTCTACGGTATCGTAAGTAATACATCCACCATTTTCCACGGACAATATCACTTGATTATAAACGGGTACAGAATCTGTTGGTGGCAAGAACCCAATAGTGTGTGGTCCTTTTCCTTCGACAATTTGCGTACTTGCATTTTCACCAAAATCCCAAGAATAGGTAGAGTTGGGTCCCGCATCAGCCGCTTCGAACTCATACGCCGTTGCACCACACAGGTAGCCGTTGGCGCCAGATGGTGCGTTAGAAATTTCTGCTTGCACCCCATTGTAAACTGTCTTAGTGACGATATTAGATTCCTGCCAAGTTAACGAACATTTTGCTCGAATCGCTCGACGCTTGAAGCTAGTCGTAACGACTGGAGGCGGTGGATTGTAGGATTCACCCGTTGCACCGATAATATCCGTCCAAGCCATTATACCCACTTCTCGCATTTGCCACTGGTAGTAAACGGGACCACCCGAACCGCCCGAACCAGCCGCAACCGAAGTAATCGGGCCAGGGGTCGCACCACCACAAACCGTTTCGTCCCCCTCAATACTTCCGGGGTCCGTTAATTCGTTACATCGTTCGGCCTCCAATTGGCCGTTGAACTCCGATGTCTGGGCAAAACTGGTGCAAGTACCGTCCGTACATTTAGTGGCGGTCAACGTAATAAAACTTCCAATTGAAGTGGGCACGCTAGTGGTAAAGTTACCGTAAAATGGTTCTCGACCGTTACCCGTGTGATTAATCGTAATAGCTCCCGCAAAATTGGTTCCTTCTCCATAACCCGATGGGTCTCGAACTAAGCTAGTGAAAAATTCTATACGATAGTCACTGGCAGGCGCATCCAAGACAAAATCGAAGTACAAATCGCCGCCAATGATTGCTGCACCCGCCAATTCGGGGAAGTTCAATAATTCGTTAGCGCCATTATCCGCATCAATCGAATCGTTCGCCGTAACGTTATCGGCCACATCCGTTGCCGATAAGTCGATACCAATACTTCCATTGTCGAAAAGGCTATTGCCTAGCACACTATTTCTATTACTACTGGGGTCCACAATGACAATTCCAGGGCCGTCGTTATGGGCGATAACATTCGCATCTTTGCGTTCCGTTCCACCAATCATGTTATCCGTACTGCCATCAATCGTGATACCGATTCCATTGGACTTGGCACCGTCGCCCGCCACGTTCGTTCCGATGAAGTTACCGACAATTTCGTTGTTATTACTACTCAATCGAATCCCAGAACTGGTGGGCGTAAAGTCCGACCCATTGATTACTAGTCCAGCAATTTTGTTATTGTTTTCGATGGTGTGGAAAACGGGTCCCGCTTCGGGTAAATTCGCTCCACTTACTTCAATCTTTAAAACAGGCTTGGTACTTGTTGTTCCCGCTACACTTCCCGATTGCGTATAGCCGTCAATGAATAACTCGTCGGTTATATCTTCGTAGAGGCTATTGGGTGTAATTTTCCAACTCGTGCCGTCGTAGTTAATATCGGTACTTGGAATATCAAAACAGATGGTATCTCTACCCGCCAAAGCGTTTGCCTCTTCGATGGCTGCCCGTAGTGTACAATCGCAATTAACCGTTTGGCAACGACCGTCGCCAGGATTCGTATCGCCTTCGTCGCCTGTATTGTTGACGGTGATACAGCCTTGAATGGGTCCCGCATACGGATTGCAGTCGCCATCGCAATTGTCAATATTACCGTCACCATCATCATCAACACCGTTATCACAAATTTCTGAGCAATCAGAGGTAGTCAACACTACCCAATCCTCGGCGCTATTGCTGTAAGTAGTCACACAACTTGTTCCCACTTTTCGTACTCTAATTGTGTACTGCCCAGGAGCTAGATTTTCAAATACGTTGGATGTTTGATAGTTTTCAGTCATGCCAATGCTGTACTCCAAATTACTTCCCGTTGCGCTAATAACGATTCGTCCGTTGTTCAAATCGGGACAGTTATTAGGGTTGACCAAAGTAGCCGTGACGTTGGTTGGTTTGCCACAACTAAGGTCGTCGCAATCAACTAGGCCGTCATTATTATCATCAATACCATTATCACAAATTTCGTCACCGTAACAATCAATGGCCACAAATACCAACCCAGAGAAAACAAAAGATTGCCCAGAACCACTTGGAGAATGTACGGCAATAGTTAGCGTTTTATCCGCCGCAGGAACATCTTTCAACGATAGTTCGACCATATCCACACAGCAGCCGTCGGGAAAATCTTCTCCATTAGGCCCCCAAGACCGATTGATAGTAGCGGACTTGCTCGGCGTAGAAATCGTAAAGTCGAGTTCTCTATTGTCGTAAGTGATTTCCGTTACGGGCAATTGAACGGAAATGTCCTGTGCTTTCGTTCTTTCGGGAAGTCGGAAATTGATATACTTCGTCGTATTGTAGCCTCCGAAACTCACTTCTTGAGCGATGTAGATTTTACCGAGCTGACCACTTCGATAGACGTAGGCCACCATCGACTGAGCATTATTTTGACTAGACGTATTGCTGTAGCCAATGGAAGAAGTAGCGGGTAGTGTGAAGCGATAAATCTTAGCGTTGAGAGCCACTGTTACCCGATTACCAGTATAGCTGTTCCCCGCAGCATCTTGAATTTGAATGCTAGTACCTGGGTCGCCACCTTTATACACAATTTCTACCTTGATAGAATCGACGCTTGCTACATCGGGAATGAGCATCACCGTTGGTACGTCATCTTTCAATCCCGTGTAGTACATATTGATTTCCCGTCCTTCCGCACAAGTAATATCGGGCGTTACCGTAGGAGGTCCTGCACAGCAATGCCCCGCTTCGTAATTGGTCGTAATTTCGGTAGTGGTCAATGCCTTATCGTAAATGGCAACGGTGTAAATATCACCCCACCAATCTCGACTCGTTGAAAACTCGTTGCCGATGGCTAGCTTATAATTATTAGCCCAATTGCTCAAGTTGCCCGCTCGACTCCCGCTGTATAGCTCGATACCATCGACGTATATTTTTTCCGTTCCCGTACTGGCATCCCACGTAAATACGACGTGTTGTATCCAATTGCCCGAAACGCCGCTCATTTTAACTTCGGGCATTCCATTATTATCGGTGGAACCATCCGATGTTCTTAGTCTAACGCTGTACTCTCCTTTTTCTTGGCCTAGTGTAAAGTTTCTGTTGCTACTGTTTGAGGATAAGGTAACGATTCTAGCAGGTCCACCTTGTGATAGATTATCCGCTTTCATCCACGCTTCAATGGTCAGGGCGTTAGACGCTTTCAAAGCATCAATTATTTTAGTCGCATTTCCACTAGAAGCTATTTTGGTTTCACTGTCAATGGAAAGGCCACAATCGCCTATCCACGTCGTATTGTTCGTATTTTCGATAGTTAAATCCAGTGGCGTACCGTTGCCAGATACATCCTTGACGGTGTTACCACTCGCTTCTTTGAAGTTGTAGAGGGCAACGATTCCATCGCTCACCCGTTCTGCACAGACCTCGGGTACGATACAGTTCTCCGCATTGCTACAATCCTCATCTTCGCAGTCGATTTTGCCATCGCCGTCGTCATCGATGCCGTTGTCACAAACTTCTGGCGTAGTTGAACCTGTATTGGAATTGGAACAAGTTTCGCCGAAGAAAACGTTGTCTATCCAAATTGTCTGGCTGCTTCTTCCGACGTTAAATAATAGAGAAATATTATTCGTTATATTGTTCGTTGCATCGAAGGTATATTCGTAAGTGGTTGCGGTTGGGGTTAGGTCTAATTCTTGCGTCCAGTAGCTAGTGTAGGGCGCCCCGCCCAATTGCAGCATAACGGTCATCTTGCGGTTAGCCGCCGCTTTGGCATCGAACTTAATGGTATATTGCTTACCCGACTCAATGGTGTGACCAGAGTTCCCAAGTTGGGTATGCCAGAAAGTTCCCGAGGTATTGTTAATCGTGATTTTAGCTGCATTCGTACCCGACAGTTGACTACTATTGTCAATCGTCGTGTTGGCCACGTTGCTTTGGTGAGAATAAATCCACCAACCGTTCGTTCCATTTTCAAATTCGTTATTTGCAATATTGTTTGGACAATCGTTGGGAACTACCACCTCACAATCTTCATCAGTTTCACCATCGCCATCGTCGTCGATACCATTATCACAAATTTCCTCACAGGGCAAACTGTACGTGACCGCATCAATTTCAATGTCGCCGTTGCCTCGGTCAAAGTAGAGATATTTGGTCGGTACGGCGGCCGTTTTTACTACCTGTGCAATGTTATCATTCGGCCCCGTAGCTTGACCATTTTTGGTAAAGCCCGAAGGACTGTTTTGCTGACTCGTAGGAATAGTCGTTCCAATAGGTGCTTCGAAGACATCTGAAGTAGCCGAACCACCTCGTCCAGAAATGTGAATGGTGTATTGCGTTCCAATGGAAAGTTCATCTTTCAAAGTTACGACTAAAAAGTCCGTACTTGCGCCAACCTCGGTGGTTACCCCGTCAGGTTCCCCCGTTGCTTCCGTTGCAGCCCCTCTTCTGACCGCACCACTCGCTGCCGTTGCATTTCCGTTACAGGGCGAAACGATAGGGTCAACGGGTTCGGGTTCAACGGTAGTACCATCATTAAGACCAAAATCTACGTCCGATTTATCGACGCCCGCAGCTAGGCTGAAAGTCCCAGATTCACTGTTGCCGTTATTATCTAGGTCATAAGTTACGCTATAGCCGCTAGGCACCGTAATTTTCACTTCGTAATCGCCCGCAGGTAGATTTTCAAATCGGTACAATCCAGAGGCATCGGTCTTGGTTTCCCCCAATTTATTATCCGCATCGTCGTAAAGAGCCACCACCATATCAGCGAGTCCCGTTTCCTCGGCATCTTTTACGCCGTTCGAATTAGCGTCATTCCAAATTAAGTCGCTAATCGTAGCGGATGGTAAAGTACCATCACAGAAATTTAATCCAGCTACGGAAAAGGAAATAGGCGCTTCCACCTCCATTTTTCGAATGTTGGTAGCTTCAATTACCACTTTTTGATAGCTGTTGTCTCCCATTGAGTAAACAGGGACTTCCTTTATTAAATTATCGGTCGCATCGTAGGCTCTCACAACGGCACTTACGATTCCAAAATCTAAATCGACAATATCAATGGAAGCCACATCAACGGCTGCGTCGAAAGTGAAAATAATGGTTCCACCATCTGCGTTATCATTTGGATTATTACTGTCCCCATTACTAGAAACAATGAGTAGGTTACCCAAACTTTGGTTGTTCGCCCCAATCATTCCCGCTTTTCCACCATTACCTTTTCCAGGTCCACCAAAATCCTGATTGGGTGTCCCCAAATCATCGTCGTTACCCGAAGGATTGCTCGAATCAAAAATCATCGGTGGCTTATTACTCGGACTGTTCGTCGTAATGTGAACGCCCCAAGTCGCCCAAGTCTCCGAAGGAATTGTACCCTTTGCCAACGGTTGACCGTCGGGGCCTTGATTGAAATCAATATTAGGAATACCCGCCGTAATACAAGAACAATCGGGGTCGAATTTATCAACCAATCCGTCTCCATCGTCGTCCGCACCATTGTCGCAGACCTCGGGCGTAGGCGCAGGGACATCCGCACAAACCCACGGAGATAGGAAGGCCCCGTCGATAACCGTCCACGTATTAGAAGAAGGTGTTTTCCAATGCAAGCTGAGATGGTCTCCACCGCCACTTTCTTTGTGAATGGCCTCAACGTAGTAACGTTTTCCCGCTTCTAAGGCGATGGTACTGGAAGTCTGAGAACCATGTTTAGTATATTGAGTTTCGGAGGTCCAACTGTTGGCCCACGCAATTTTTACTTTATTAGTAGGACTATCATCGGTACTCAAATAAATTTCGGAAGCGTCGTCCGACGTTACGTTAAACGTGTAATTTCCCGTTTCGGAAGGGTGAATAAAGCCACGAATCCGTGTGCCGTAATCGTTAGCGTCATTGACCGCAATTCGAAATTCGTCTAATTGTACCGTTTGGGAAGGATTATTTGGATAATTGGTATTACCCGTTAAGTTCGTTACATTGCCTCCACTAATTCCCGTCCATCTTTCCATATAAATAGTTCCCATCGCACAGTCAATGCAGTCGGGGTCGTTCGCATCTACCAAGCCATCGCCGTCGTCGTCTTGGCCGTTGTCGCAAATTTCGGGAACCATACAATTGGTAGCCGCCTCTCCCGTTCCAGTAGGAACTTCGTCGGCGTTGGTTACGTGAATCTTATCTAATGAAACACCATTTTCTCGGTAAGCAAAATCTACTGTATTAGCACCCGCCGTCAGTGGAAAACCAACTAAAGCGTTGCCATTATCCGCATCGTGCACTTGTCGCCACGCCCAGTTGCTGGTATGTTGAATAGAGTTCCATTTATACCAATTGCCCCCGTTCGCTCTCACCCAGAAAGAATCATCGCCCGAACTCGGGGCCTTTACTCTAGCAAAAATGTTGTAGTCGCCCGCTGTGGTTACATCAAAGTTGAAAGTGATGCGGGCAGATTCGGAAGAAGGCGCACTACCCGTAGAGTTACCTCCCGTGTAAATCAAATACTCTCCGTTCGATGCGTTGGCGTCCGTTTCTTTATCCCACGAACTTCCCACCGTAGCACATTCTACTTCGAAGGTGTAGGCTTCCGTAGCTGGAGGAGGACAGTTGCAATCTGTATCATCACAATCTACGTCCCCATCACCGTCGTCGTCTTGACCGTTATCGCAAATTTCTACAGTAGGAACATCGGCAATATATTCTGTTTCAAAACCCAACGACCAGCAGTTCAGCGACCCACCGTCATCACTAGGATAGACATCTTCCACTTTCAGTATCCAATCTCCGTTAATATTTTCACCATCGAAAGCACTCAAAGCGTTATCGGGTTGGTAGTTCCGACCATCGTTGGGTGGGCATGCAAAACTGGTCAAATTAGATTCATCATCAAGTGTTACCAAAATATTGTTCTCACCACCACAAGGTTTGTTCATCACCAAAACGGACGTTCCACTTGGACTCGTCAATGTTACCTTGATATCGTCAATGTAGGAGTGGGTAATATCTAAATTTAAAATATTGATATCCTCAATGATACCCGTCTCCGTTATGGTCAAGGTAGAAGTAACCACGTGATTGGAAGAACCCGAACTTGGAATATTTTTGTTACAGTCCGTTCCAGCTCGTGCTAATAATTTACACTCGTCGTCGGCGTTGTCGATAAAGCCATCGCCATCGTCGTCGATGCCATTGCCACAGATTTCAATCTTTTGGGCACAATTGAAGGGCCCCGTCATATCCCAAGTTGTCGTACCAATTGTGACAATATTTCCGTACAGCTCGCCCGTTTGCCTATTTACCTTTTGCAGTTTGGGCTCGTCAGCGGCGGCCACCCACATATCTCCGTGTACATCTACGGCCATTTGTAGTTCGTTGGGCAGGCGATTGCTAATCATTGTGTAAATATCCTGCTCTACGTAGTACTTAAAAAAGATACTTTTATCATTATTCACATTGCTAGTGCCGAGACCACCGTAAATAATGGTGTTATCTTTCTCTTGCGTCACAATCATATCTCCCCAAGAAGACCAATAGGCTATAGGAATGTTTAGTTTCGTCGCATTCCCCGTCGTACTCATTCCGTCATTCGAAACGGGAAGTCGATAAACGGTAGGATACCAGCTATTACTGGCATTTTCCGCTCCCAAATATAGATTTCCCTTGTAGTACGCTCCAGCACCACTCGTAAAAGATTCGGAAGAAGCAATCTGTCCCGAAAGATTGGCTAGTTCACCGTGCGTGTCCGTGCTAGGGTTCCAGTAATATACTTTCTTTTCCCTAGCATAATAGACGATACCCGCATCGGGGTTCGCCGCCAGCGAGTTCAAATTACCGCTAATCCCTGGTGCAACCGTTGCGACCGTTGCTACGCCCGTCGAAATGTTCAATTGCTCAATAGTCCCCGCATCCCGTGCGATATAGACAATGGTTTCTTCGCAATTAGCGGAAGACGTTTGGCTATTTTGACTGCTATTAGTAACCGTATTGGTCAAATTCAAATCAACAGCAAAAGGATAGTTATGTAATTCACCACCCGTCATGGAAAAGGGCTTCGCAATGACTTGACCGTTGATGTTGCCTGAAGAGTTTTTGATAAACTCTGCGTTGGGCGCCAACATACTTCCCGTAATGGTCGTACCGCCGTTGATGGTAATGCCCGTAGCGTTGTAGAAATTTAATAAAATATACCTTCCTTCGCCATCTCCAATACCCGCAAAATTAGGCGGGTTCCAACTAAACCAGCCCGAGTTATCCACATTGATAATCAACGGTCGAGAAGCTTTCGGTTTTTTCTCAAAGATAATTTCGTTGAGCGAATTTAGCTCACTCCCCGTTACATTCATCACATTAACTTGATTCGAAGTCACCTTGATTTTGGCTCTCGTTCCATTTTCAATGGTCCAAGTGAGATTCGGCGTCATTTGACTTATTTCGGTAGCGACGTTTCGAAGCTGCGCAAAACTGGTCGAAAAATCAATCAATCCCGCATTTTTTATAGAAGCCTCCGTTTGGTGAGTTGACAAGCTAATTCGGGGATTTTTGTCCCAATTGCCCGTATTAATCCGCGTATTCGCCGTAACTCCGTTGTGGTCAAAATCGTGGATATTTAGTCCATTGCTATTCCCCAATTTCATAAAGCTGTTATTGACCACATTGATACCATTACCACCAGAAAAATTAATCCCACCGCCAATATAGAGCGCAATTGGCTTGGACTCGTTCGGCGCTTTGAAGTCTCCCGCCGAATTTCCCCCAATTGTGTAGTTCCCACTAACGTTTAGTGTTCCACCTAGAGCGACTGGGCCCTCACTTTCTCCGCCCGATAGGGTCGCATTTTGCTCGGCAAAAAGGTTATATTCGTGGGTATTGGCAAATGGGTTGGTTCCATTCATTAGCGAGTTGCTGCTTATAACTATAGTAGCAGATTGCTGTGTAGTCGTATGCTTATAGGCAACGGTTTTTAATTGTTGAATTTGTTGATTAAAGTAGGATTTGAATTTGGATGGAGTGTTTCCAAAAACTGGGAGTACTGCACTCCCAAGGGAGAGCAGCATCGCAGTTAAAACGATTCTCAGCTTTGACATTATTTATTGGTTTGTTAAAAAGTAAATAGTGTGTGTGTGTGTTTTAAATTATTGTCGCTACTCAATTCCTCCATTTTGCTTGGAACAAGTTGTAGCTAGTTTGGAACAAGTTGTAGCTAGTTTGGACGGCAATTATTTGATAGTATAAAATGAAATAGCCTTCCCAAAACGTCGTAGTAACGTAGAGATGGCGATTGGTAGGGGATTGAACAAGTTCGAGTGGTAGAAAGTAAGCGTCGTTGGCCTATTAAAATTTTTATTTTTAGGCGAAGATGGGATAGATGGACGCAGTAGGTTTTGCGAGTGTTGTTAGTAGGTTTGTACATTTTTGCCTTTTTTTAGAAACAGTTTATCTTTTTTATGAGGGGGAAAAACACAAAAGGGAGGTTACTTTTTTGTAAAAAACTGCCAATCAGACAGTTAATTTGCAAAAGCCTAATTAATCGTATCGATATAGAAGAGGGATTGGGAGGAAAAAATGGGGAAATTTAAGGATTGGGGAAAATATGTAAGAGAGACATCATTGAAATTGCAAAAACCATGCTCATTTTTACATTTCAAGAAAACTTCTGAAAAAAATAGGCAAAAAAATGAATTTTGTGACAAGATTACGGTGGCAAGGGACTAAAGATAAGCTAATCTAACGCTTATTCTCCTCCCTTTACGTTGATGTTGAGGATGTAATTGGTGAAGTAGCCGATGTTCCCTGGGTGCAAAAGGGTCGTGTTGAATAAGAAGTCAGAGCGGTCATTATTGGGGCCTTGATAGATAACCTTTCCATCTAAATTGAAATCGCCCGTGGAGTAGCGTTGACCAACAAAGTTGGAAATAAACTTGGTGTTTTCTGGGTCTGTTAGTACCTCCATAAAAATGAAGAATAAGTCATTTTGGGGCCCTTGATAGATAACTTTGTTATCTTGGTTGAGGTCGCCCCCCCACATAGCTTGCAGTTCGCGCTCTACCACGCCTACGTTATTGATGACTGAATTAGGTTGGGTAAAGTCGAAAAGTGGAACGTTCGTCGGCGTAAAGGCCTGCGGCGACGTACTAAGCATGCAGACGTGGTTTCGGTGTCGAACGGAGGCGTAGTAATTCCCTTGACGAGCCGTTGGGAACACAATCAACGAATCACCTTTAGCAGAAATAATATCTCCATCCCTTTGTACCAATCCTACGGCATTGGCCACCACTTTGGTCTTATCAGCAATATCCCTTATTTCCAAAAAGACCCAATCTACGATAGCGTTGGGACCTTCGATGGTCAGTAAACTTTCGTCCAAAACGGCACCACTTCCCGCCCCTAAATGGTCGAAATTTGGCAAATCGGTATAAGGCTCCATTGTAGGTATAAGTCCCGCTTTGCGCAAATCATCGCGCATCAAGGTGGGGTCGTTACTGCCCAATAAAGCGCCTTGCAGATAGGTTTTACTGCGTAAAGCAATGGCTGGACAGGCAATGGCCTGTGTAACTACGCCAATATTACCACAGCTATCCATCGCTTGCCAATTGCGCAGAATCAACTGCTGGGTACCACTGAACTCTAGGTCTTCTACGTAAGTAATAGGCAAGAAATCTCCTGTATTGTCCAGCCCCACCAGTTCGTTCGAAAAATCAATGGGTTGATTTGGGTCCGTACAATAATTATCGGGTGTTCGTAGAGGTAGGCTTCCTTCGACGACTAGGTAGCCAACCGTTTCGGCTCGGTGCAATCCATCCAAATAGGCCCATTCCGCTACTCGAACTTCGAAGCTGGTAGCGGTAACGTTACGAATCTGCACCGTTGCGGCGTCAAAGTCGTCGATGGACAAACTATTGGCAATGACGATAGGGTGATGGTATTGGTGGTTTAGCGTTACGGTCTTCCACGCATCTGTAACGCTACTGCGCCCCGTTTCACCAATCGTTTCGCCCGCTTCGTTGGTCAATTGATTGGTTCGGTCAATGGCTAGGTAAGCTACTGATTCGGCCGTGTGAGCTAGATTCGGGTCCACCGAGTTTTCTTCTTGTACGCTCACCTTAGCGTTATTCCAGTTGACGCCATTTTGTCGCAGCGTTGCCGCATCCGCATCGCGAAAAGTCTGCATTTTAGTAAAAAAGAGCGGAATACTTGGAAAGGATTGAAAAAAAGGTACGGTCGCCCAACCGTTGGTGACACTTACGGTGTCCGCTTGAAATTGGTAGCCAGTTGTCTGCGTTCCTTTTTCCATTGCCATCCAAGCAACGTTTTCTTTGAGATACACTCCATCTTCGTTAGCAGGCCCTTGCAACCGCATTTGAAATTGGTTTTGTCCAACGTTACGCAGGCGAACGGTTACGGTAGAAGAATCGTTGGTGGTTACCAATTGGGCAAAGACAATGGGGTTGTCGGTAAAGTTGTAAGGCAAATGAACCGTTTTCCAGTATTGGCTCGTGAATTCCATCATCCCCGCTACCATTTTGGTCCCATTGGGCAAAGTATGGATACGAAAAACGTCGGGTGTCGTTTGGTCCACCACTTTAATAATTTGACTATGGCTAGCACTGTTGCCACACTGGTCCGTTGCCGTCCAAGTCCTCGTAATAGTATAGTTATGCGAATCGCAACCCCGCAGGCCTTGTGTATTGGTTTCCGTAAATCGTAAATCCGTTGCGGGGCAATTGTCTGAAAAAGTCACAGCAGAGGCGGGCGGAATCTCATCGTCTAAACCGATGACTATATCGTCGGGAATATTTAATAATACGGGCACTTCATCGTCGGCGAAAGTAGTAATGACTGAAGCGGTGTCACAAATTGTTCTGTTTTGATGACAAACTTGGTATAAAAAAGTGTCTTGACCACATGTATTATCCAGAGGCGTGTAGGTAAATACGCCTTCTGGTGTAAACGTCACTTTTCCGTAAGTAGCATCTTTTGCTAAAGATAAGGTCGAATTTTCTGGAAAAGTATCATTCTGTAAGACGTTTCCTTTAAACAGAATACCTGGACAATAGGGGCCGTACTCGTCGGCAAGGGCTTGTATTTCATTAACTCTATTCTCCCAAACGCCCCCGTCAACACTACGAATAGTGTTGACGTT
This sequence comes from Bacteroidota bacterium, assembly GCA_039024375.1. Lineage (GTDB taxonomy): Bacteria > Bacteroidota > Bacteroidia > Chitinophagales > Saprospiraceae > JAFMDF01. The sequence goes on along the minus strand of JBCCQK010000017.1, from coordinate 15,821 downwards.
CGGGGACCGTAATATTGGGTGAATGTTGTGCGCTGATATATTTCTTATGATATGGGTAGTGGTCGAATTTGATGAGTTGCTTTGCTTACTAAAATGTACCACTGCTGCTCCAATAGCGGTATTGGTAGAAAAATTGATTGTCTCAGCCGTTGCTAAATGGGCCAGTCCCATCCAACAAAATAGCCAAACTATTTTATTAATAAGTAGCGTTCTCATCTTAATATTTGTAGTACTCTTTGACGGTTAACGGCACACGGCTGACGGTACACGGTCTGTGTAGTGGTAAACTGACTGTAAAAAGCTAAAACTTGCTTTTTTCCACAACCGATATACCTTAGTAGTAAGATAAAAATAAATTTACATTTTTCAGAGTCAAATATTTAGCTAAAACACTTAAAATGAATTGTTTATTCAGCTAAATCTTTGACAAATAGCTTGCCCGTATGGGATAAATTTATTTTTATCGCTTTCCTTAGCAACTGCACTTTTTGTAAGTGTCTTAAAAATTCGTTTGGGTGAATGTTTATTCTATTTTTTAAATGTTGATAAACGGTATTCTCAAAAATACCACTTATCCTTTACTGAGTATCCGAAAGCTAAAGGATAGCGGATATTTTTGAGCATATCCGCAATCTTGGTTTTACTGCACTTTGATTACCTTTCCTAAGGTCAAACGGCTGTCGCCGTCCACTAAGAGGAAATTGTACATACCGTTATCGAACTCGCTGATATTCAACTTGAAATCGTTGAACCCTTCTTGTAAATTCGTGGGAAACATACGAACAAGTTCACCAATATTATTGTAAACCAATATGTCTTTTTCACCCGCCTGGCCGTGCCACTGCAAAGAAATATTCACCGATTCGTTCGTCGGATTGGGATAAACCATTTTTGATTCTACTAACTCGGTAGAGATGGCCAATAAATCTATCGCTTTGCTGTTTGCTGCCACCACAGACTTATTATTGGTGTTGCTGGCAGGTGGTTCGGCGTAAGGGCAAAAGATGGGCAAATTGCTGATGTTGCCAGCGTAAGCCTCTCCTCTAGCACCCAACACACCGATGGAATTTCCAATATTCACACTCCTAGAATTGGGCGGTAAGAAAGCATCTTCTGTGTTGCTGACGAGCATTACTTCTCTCGCACAATTGGATTCTAGGGTAAACGTAAATAGTTTCGTTGGTCGGAAAGCCCGATAGGGCATTTCGGTTAAACCGGGGGTTTTCAATCTAAAAAAGATGTAATCATATTTGGGACTTTCTACGGGGCTATTGACTCGACCCGAAGGTGTCCAACGGGTATCGGGTACATGGCTTTCGACGTCTTTCACAAAAAACTGACCCGTGGTGGCCTTTAGCGTTATTTGTCCCGTTGCCGTTTTGTTGAAGGGCGACACCCACGTCCGTTCGGGCATCATTGAGACCGTATATTCGTCGGTTTGTGCATTGTAATCGAGGAGTAATTTGACTTGTGCGGGGAGACTTGACTGACAGAAAACAAGGATGATTGCTGCTTTTAAGATACGCACCATTTTTTAATATAGGTTTTTAATGTGATGAAATTGTTTTTGTTTGGAGGTGGAGAGGTTTACAGGTTGAAAGGCTGATAGGTTTACAAGTAGAGAAGCTGATAGGTGGAAAGGCTAATAGGTTTATAGTTACAGAGGTTAAAAGGTAGATAAATTGAGTAAAAAAATAACCCTTTCTACCTTTTAGCCTCTCAACCTTTACACCTATTGGCCTTTCAGCCTTTCTACCTATCAACCTTTCTACCTCTCCGCCTACTTCCGCTCCGGGACTTGCTCCTCAATAAAGAAGTTCGTGAAGAAGTTAACGTTATCGGGGTGGCTAAAGACATTGAAGAAAATATAGTCGTCAATATCGTTGTCCCCCCCTTGGTATTTGATGTCACCGTCGAGGTTACAATCACTCAAAGAGTAGCCGTTGGTGATGTGGTTGTATTTCGGTGGACGGTTGGTTTCGTCTTCGAAAATGGTGAAGAAAATACCGTCCGAATCGGGAATACCAACGCCACTACCTTGGAAAATAATGTAGCGATTACCGTCCGTATTTCCACCCCAAAGGGCAAACTTCCCGTTCAAGTCTTTCGACCGCATACCGTTCGAACCGTGAATAGGCGCCGAACCGTCAGAGAAATCTAAGGCTATCGGCGCTAAGTAGTTTCGGTCCATTCGCACGGGGTCTTTGGTCATAATCCCCAAGTGATTGCGGTGTTTGATGACGATGTAGTAACTACCGTTTTCGTTGACGGGGAAATACACGGGGCTTTCGCCGTCCAAGCCAACAATGTCGCCATCTCTTTGAATCAAGGCCGACTTCGTTTCGACCACAACTTGGTTATCGAAGCTATTGCGCAATTCGAGGAATATCCAATCTACGATAGAATTTTCTCCTTTATCGTCTAATACGCTGGCGTCCTTTATCTCTTCACCGCCGCCTTTTCCAACGTGGATAAATGGCTTGTAGAGACCGAGCTGAATATCGCTATACGGTTCTTTCATTGGGATATAGTCCTTTTGGCGTAACTGGTCGGTCATCATCAAAGTGGTACGGAAGTCATAAGCACCTTGCAGATAGACACGCATATTGACGAAAACGAATGGGTCAGCATCTAGGACATCTGGTAAGCCATCGCCGTCGGTATCATCATTGGCTAGGTCACCGTCTAGGTCCGTATCTTCATCTACGTCTAAAATACCGTCATCATCATCATCGGGGTCTTCTGAGTTAGGAACTCCATCGCCGTCATAGTCACAATCAGGACTCATATTACCTGCTTCTACACAAGGATTAGGCGTACAATCTCCAAATGGGTCACATTCTCGAAGTGGGTCCGTTTCACCGTCCTCAATAATACCATTTCCATTCAAATCTTCTTCCCCATCTTTTAAGGTATCATCATCCGAATCTTCATCGAGTGGGTCGGTTTCCCCATCGTCCACTTGCCCATTTTGGTTAGCATCTTCTACTCCATCATTGATACCATCGTCGTCCGAATCGGGATTAACTGGATTAGTTTCCCCATCATCAACTGCTCCGTTCTGGTTCGCATCTTCCACACCATCAGGTAAGCCATCATTATCCGTATCCTCACTTAATGGATTCGTATCACCGGGTCCAAATTCACCATCGCCACCTGTTTCTACATCGTCGAGAATACCATCGTTATCGGAATCCGAATTCGGGTCGTAAGCGTCGGCATCATCCACATCATCCACGCCGTCACCGTCGTCATCAGGGTCGATAGAGTTAATGAGTCCATCGCCGTCAAAATCACAATTGGGTAAAGAAGGCGTTAGCGCACATTCGTTACATCTTTCGGGGTCGTCCGAGTTTGGGTCACAAAATTGGAGCGGGTCACTTTCGCCGTCATCGACCTGTCCGTTTTGGTTTGCATCTTCCACCCCATCTTCCAACCCATCTTCGTCCGTATCGGGGTTGATTGGGTCAGTTTCACCCGCATCTACTACGCCATTTTGGTTAGCATCTTCTACCCCATCCTGGATACCGTCGTCGTCCGTATCAATGTCTAATGGGTCGGTGTCCGTACCAGCAGTGTAAACACCGTCGCCACCCGTTTCCACATCGTCGGGAATACCATCGAAATCAGAGTCGGAACTCGCTAAAACGGGGTCCACGTCGTCCACATCGTTTACACCGTCACCATCGTCGTCATCGTCATCCGAATTGACAATACCATCCCCGTCCAAATCACAAGCGCCATTGGCTGGATTAGGTACACAAGGGTCAGCATCGTCGGGGTCGTAATTGGGTTCCGTAATTGGAATATTGGTAAAAAAGCCATCCCCGTCCGTATCTTCGGAACCACAACCCACCGAATTGGGGTCGGGGTCACAACCGTTCAACGGGTCGGAGTCTTGCGCTGGGTTATACGTTCCATCGCCACCCGTTTCGTCGTTGTCCGAAACACCGTCGTTGTCACTATCCGATTCGGGATTGAAGGGGTCCACGTCATTCTCATCGGCCACACCGTCGTTATCGTCGTCGGGGTCATCCGAGTTGACAATACCGTCGCCATCGTAATCACATTCATCGAAAGTAGCGTTCGGGTCACACAGTGTCAGTGGGTCCGATTCGCCTTCGTTAATCGCACCGTCTTGGTTAGCATCCTCCACTCCATCGTCAATGCCGTCGCTGTCCGAGTCCGTATTTAGGGGGTCGGTTTCGCCCGCATCTTGCACACCGTTGCCATTCGTATCTTCTATACCATCAATAATTCCGTCATCGTCGGTATCATCGTCTAATGGGTCCGTATTGGTTCCAGCGGTGTACGTATCATCATCACCCGTTTCTACATCATCGGGAATCCCGTCATTATCCGAATCCGAAAGCGGGTCAAATGGGTCCACATCGTCGCCGTCCGCTACGCCGTCATTATCATCGTCGTCGTCCGTATTATTAGGTGTACCATCTCCGTCAAAGTCACAGGTAGGTGATTGGGTATCGGGCACACAAGGGTCGGTATCGTCGGGGTCAAACTTCGGGTCATCCTCGGGGAAGTCAGAAGCATAACCGTCGCCATCTTCGTCCGTCCCCACACAAGCATCGGGTGCTGAGCTGGGGTCACAAGGATTGAACGGGTCGCTACCGTCGGAGACCTCGTCCCCATCGTTGACGCCATCTTTATCCGTGTCGGGGTCTAATGGGTTGGTGTCGGTTTCGGGATTATATACACTATCGTCTCCCGTTTCATCGTTGTCCGAAATACCGTCGTTGTCCGAATCGGAATCTTGGTCGAATGGGTCCACATCGTCCGTATCCGCAACGCCGTCATTATCATCGTCCAAATCTTCGGAATTGATGACACCATCGTTATCGAAATCACAGGTGGCATCCGTTCTGATAGGGTCACAGATGTTGTTAGGGTCAGATTCACCGTTATCGACCAAACCGTTTAGATTCGTATCCTCATCACTATCACTTACTCCGTCACCATCCGTATCAGAGTTAGCAGGGTCGGTTTCGCCAGGGTCCACTTCGCCGTTTAAGTTCGTATCTTCTACATTGTCAAAAAGACCATCTGCATCCGTATCGGGGTCTAGTGGGTTCGTATCGACTCCTTCGTCGTAGCTACCATCGCCACCCGTTTCGATGATGTCCGTAATACCGTCGTTGTCCGAATCGGAGTTGGCATCTAGTGGGTCCGCGTCGTCGCCGTCTAGTACGCCATCGTTATCGTCGTCGGGGTCATCATCGTCCACCAAACCGTCGCCATCCGTATCACACTGCCCCGCATCGCCCACTTGTGGGTCACACTGATTGGTCGGGTCCGATTCGCCCTCGTCCAAAATACCGTTTTGGTTCGCATCTTCCTGCCCATCTAATAAACCGTCACCGTCGGTATCGGCTAGCAATGGGTTCGTTTCGCCCGCACTTTGAATCCCATCTTGGTTGGCATCTTCCACGCCGTCAGGAATAAGGTCATTGTCCGTATCGTCATCCAACGGATTCGTATCAACACCAGGGTCATAAGTTCCATCACCGTCCGTTTCAACAATATCAGGAATGCCGTCACCGTCCGAATCGGAATTAGGGTTATAATTTTCAATATCATTTAAGTCCATTACCCCATCGCCGTCGTCGTCGTCGTCCACCGCATTTACGAGACCATCGTTGTCAAAATCACAATTATTAGCCGCAAAGTTAGGTTCACAAGCGTCGTTACCGTCTGGGTCGTAATTAGGATGGTCAAACGGGTAGTTCGAACAGAACATATCGTTATCCGTATCTTCACAAACACAAAGCGTCGTATTCACGTTCGGGTCACAAGGATTCAATGGGTTACTATCGTCCGTTGGGTCGTAGGTGCCATCACCACCCGTTTCGTCCGAATCGGTCAGACCGTCTTTATCCGAATCGGAATCGGGGTCGTAAGGGTCAATATCACTTTCATCCGCTACGCCGTCGTTGTCGTCGTCGGGGTCACTTTGGTTCAAAATACCGTCCCCGTCAAAATCACAAGTGGGGAAAATAGCCTCGGGGTCACAAATATCCAATGGGTTGCTTTCATCGGCGTCTTGTGTACCGTTTTGATTCGCATCTTCTACGCCATCATTGATTTCATCGCCGTCCGTATCCATATTCAAGGGGTCAGTCTCACCCGGGTCTTGATTCCCGTTTTGGTTGGCATCTTCTACCCCGTCCAATATTTTATCATTATCGCTATCGCTATCCAATGGATTCGTGTCAAATCCAGGGTCATACACATCGTTATCTCCCGTTTCCACATCATCCGTAATTCCATCATTATCCGAATCGGAATTGGGGTCGTAAGGGTCCACATCATCCACGTCTGGTACCCCATCCGAGTCGTCGTCGTCGTCCAACTGGTTAATAATACCGTCATTATCAAAATCACAGGTAGGAGAGGAATTACTGGGCACACAGGGGTCACTATTGTCGGGGTCAAAGTCAATTTCCGTTTCGGGAATACCCGAGAAAAAACCGTCGCCGTCGACATCCGTACCGTTACAGGCGTTAACGGTATTATCGGGGTCACAGGGGTCAAGTGGGTTACTACTACTAGCCGTTTCCGTAGAATCAGCTACGCCATCAAAATCCGAATCGGATAGTGGGTCAAACTTATCCACATCATCCAAGTCGTTAACGCCGTCGTTATCATCGTCAGGGTCCGTTTCGTTGGGAATCCCATCTCCATCAAAATCGCAAGTAGGGTCCGTTATTTTAGGGTCACATTTGTCTAAAGCATCTGTTTCGCCGTCGTCCATCACCCCGTTGAGGTTGGTGTCTTCTTCCCCGTCCCCAATATTGTCACCGTCCGTATCGGGATTATTCAAATCCGATTCACCCGCATCGACGACGCCATTGCCATTGATATCTTCTATACCATTGGGAATGCCGTCTCCGTCATTATCTCGACAATCGGCCGCAAAAGGTTCGTAGTTTTGGGAGTAGCGAAAACGGGCCAAGAAATTTCCTAAGTCAATAATTCCCAATTCGTTACCGGGATTAGAATTTTCGGAGTTGGGTAGTTGAGCAAAGGCATCTGTTCGGTTGTCGATGAGCCGCAACAATCCAATACATCCATCTTGACTTTTGAAGGAGAACATGGCAGTTGGTTGTCCAGGCAAATACACCGCCTTGGGGTCGTCATCCCGCAAACCAAAAGAGATGTAATCATGTTCGGGGTCTTCGAGCGGCTGGTCAACCCTAGTTCCTGTATCCCATAGACCGCCCAAATTCTCAAAGTCAATAAATTCGAAGCCGTGTGGAACCACTATAGTTACCTGCCCAGTCCCCGTAATCGTATTCGTAGAGATGATAGAATTAGCGGGTGGACGCGCATAAACGGTATAAGTAATTCCATCCTCTTCTAATTGTAAGGTATATTCAATTTGAGCAAAACTGCTAACGACCGTAGCTAGTAAGCCGACAAGGAATAGACCACTTCTTAGTAGTAGTTTATTAATTTGCATTTTGAAAAACGTTTCTTTTTTAAATCGTTAACCGCTAATTAGAGGGGTATGTCCACCAATTGAGGGGCTTCCGTCGATTTGAAAAATGAGTAAGTTATTTGTTGCTGGATGCTAGATACTGGTTGCTGGTTACTGGATGCTAGTTACTAGATGCTAGCTTGTCACATCTGTAAAGTGTCTAACATCTAGTCACTAATGTCCAGTATCTCATACTACAAGTACGTAGTTTCCAGTATCGAGCATCGAGCATCCAGCCACCAGCTTACGGCAACTGTTCGAGTATCACGTAATTCGCCAAGAACTTCACGCGGTTATCAGGGAATCGAAGAATACTGTTGAAAATCAGCATCTGTCTATCGTTGTCTGGTCCTTGGAAGATAGAGTTACCATCCAAGTTGTAATCCGTACGGTAGTATCCTGGTACGATATAGTTATCTAGGTTATCTACATTTCCTGGGCTAGCAATCACTCGGAAAAACATTTCGTCGATATCATTACCGGGTCCTTGATAAATCACTTTTCTGTCGGAAGTGACATCCCCCGCCCACATATACTGCTCGGTACTATCCGCATTCATTTTTTGGGAATGAATCCCCAAAGCATTGAAATCCTTATCCGTAAAATCAACCCGTTCTACAATTGGCGAGTACAGTCCCGCTTCGTTGGTCATGACCCCTAAGTGGTTTCGGTGTCGAACGACCACGTAGTAGTCACCCGCCAACGTACTATCAAAAGTCAAGTAAGAGTACCCATCAGCATCCATTTTACGTGGGTCGGTAAATGGTCGGTGGTCTCGCACATCGCCGTCTCTTTGTAGCAAAGCAGCTCGGGTCGTTACGACACTATCCAATTTACTACCATCTCTAATTTCTACGAACACCCAATCTACCACGGCATTACCCGGGTCAGAGCCGTAGAAGCCGTTTGTGCCGAATACGGCTGTGCTATCGCCCGATGGAATCTCTTCCACCACACTATCTCGTTCGACGTGTGGGAAAGCGGGTACTAAGGTATTCAGTGAATCCAGTACAAAGAAATCTTTATAAGGAGATACTCTTGGAATCAATGCTTGCCTTCTTAACGAGTCAATCATTAGCACAGCATCCGATGTATCAGCAGTTCCTAGTTCTGGCATGGCACCTGCTAATTTAACGTTGATATCTAAGACAACTCCAATACAGCTTGGACTCAAAATCGGGTCACAAGGGTCGAGTGGGTCTCCGTTGAAAATATCGTCAGGGTCCTCATCGCTAGGGTCAGGCATAGCTGGGAAGCCCGTAAAGACACCTGTCAGAGAATCTACCCCATCTGATAGGCCATCCCCGTCGTCGTCATCGACTTCCTCACCATTGCTGATGGTATCTTCGTCCGCATCTTCTTCGTCGTCCGTCACATTATTGTTATCCGTATCCGTGTCAAACTGCGCCACAGAGTCTTGCGGCTCCGAACCTGCATAGGTCGTAATATAATATTCTACACTATCGGTCAAACCGTCGTTGTCGTCATCCAAATCCGTGGTATTGTCTAAACCGTCCAAATCCCAGTCACACCGACCGATGGTGTCCGCAACAACACGTAAGTTAAACGTATCGGAGAAAGTGGGCGTATCACAAGTATCGGAAACGATATGCAAGCGGAAATCGTAGTTATTTAAAGTAAAGAAAGTATCCACACCCGTTGGTAGATTCTCCCGTGAGTTTTGGTTCAAGACGGAATCAATTGTCAACACCTTTGTCCCGACGCCATTTGTGCGCTCCCCTTGGAAAATGTCCCAAGTAGTGGGCACATCGATGAAATTCGTCGAATCGGGGCTTCGGTACTGCCAAGTCAACTCTGGTAGTCCTGCGCCCAAGTTGGTTACATCCGCAATAATCGTTGTACCGATGTTCGCACAAATATCATTATCACCAGAAAGCGTCGCAATGAACGGCCCTTCCACGGTCAATCTCGCCAACTGAGAGAATACCGTATCACAGAACGTACTCGTTACTGCACCTCGGAAGCGGTATCCTTGCATTCCCGCTACGTTGCTGATGTCTAAGGTAGTTGACATCGTTGTAACGGTAGAGTCGGTCGGGTCAGGTGTCAACATCGGTGCCGTCGTCGTTTGGACGAAGAGTTTATTCCCATCTATATCTAACTGACTCGTATCAACATTGGTCCAAGAAATACCATTATTGGTACTTATTTGCCAGTTCAGTACGTTCACACCTTGCCCCGTTGAGTTCTCCATCACTGTGGTGAAAGAGGTCGCCTCTCCAGAACAAATAATCACGTCGTCGGGTTGGTCCACAAAGCCTGCGGAACCTTCTTCGATTAAGTACGCCGCATCGGAGATAATTTCGTTACAGACGGAAGTCCACATAACTACTCGGTACTGGTTAGAATCCAAACCAGTAGTGATGTCAATACTTAAGGTATCAGTAGTGGCACCATTATAGACGCCTTCGTTTTCGATGTTGCTCCAAACCATGGTTTCATGGTCGTATTCTTGCCAACGATACTGTATGCCCTGAGCACCTGTGTAGCCGTTATTCGTAGCATTTACAAAGAAGATAACTCCTTTATCCGCACAGTTAACGGTATCTCTCGGTTGCTGGTCGATAACAATATCACCGTCAATTCGCAATAAAGCACGTAGAGAACTAGAACCTGTGAGACATTCGGTAGAAGTAACATCCAATCGGAAGTAGGCACTATCCAAGGCAAGTGCCTGCGCCGCCGTCGTCGGATTAATAATCAACTGAGTTGTATTAGCCCCCGTATAGATGGGTGAACCACCATTATCCAAGGTTAAATCAGCCGTAACGGGTCCAAAGCCACTACCGTTAATACTGACGTACCATTCGTAAATCATTTCGCCGAATCCGTAGTTGGTTGGATTAGCACTGAAAATAATCTGCTCACCCGCACAGACAATCGTATCGCTAGGACTATCCTCCACGTTGTCAAATACAAATGGCCCCTCTACTCTCAATTGCGCAGAGTCAGAATAAATTCTATCACAATTATTAGTAAAAATAGCTACCCGATAGAACGCACTATCCGCACCACTCTGCCCTGCTACTACCCTTGCTACATCACTGATACTTAGGATACTATCTCGAACACCGTTATACACATCACCTACCGTCAAATCAGCCCAAGTTCCAATACTGGTTTTCTTCTGCCACTGGTATCGAACCGTGCCCGAAGCGTCGTTAGTGGTTTCGACCACAAAAATAGCGGGCGAACCCGAACAAATCGTATCGCTACTAGGATTGGTGTCAACGTGTAACGGACCGTGAACCGTTAAAGTAGCCGCATCCGAAGGAATATCTTTACAGCTTTCGCCGTTCAAGCCGTTCGCTACGATTCGGTACTGCCATTGGTCCATGCCAGCCGTGGCCGCTGCGTCCAAGAATAAGGTATCGTAATAAGTACTATCGATAGAAAGCGCAGGGTTGGCTTCTTTCGAACTATTTCTACTGTAAATAGCTTCATTTAAGTCCACGTCTTCCCAAGTACCCGATTGGTTCACCTGCCATCTGTTGGTCAAGCCACCCTGTCCAATGGTTGCTTCGATAGCGAAGAAGGTCTGGTCTTCCGCCGCACAAACGGTCACATCTTGCGGGTTGTTGTCAAAAATAATCGGCCCAGAAACGTTCAAGCGAGCGGAATCAGAATATTGATTCGCACAAGTATTTGTGTAAATATATACTCGATATAAGAAACTGTCCAGATTCGCTACGTTGTTCACACAGAGTGTGTCGGACGTAACACCGCCGTAGCGACCATCGGAAGAGGTCAAGGTAATCCAAGAACTAGTTCCGGGACGCTGCGCTTGCCATTGGTATCGGATATTACCTTGGCCCGTTTGATTGGCCACACTAACGCCGAAGCAAGCCGCCGTATCGGAACAAATAGACACATCAATAGGCTGCACGGTAATGCTAATCAAACCTTCCACCGTCAAGATAGCCTCACCTGAATTCACGTCGTCACACCCATTGCCTGTAATACCCGCCGAAACGTTTCGGTAGTGATAGTGATCCATCATAAAATCAACGGAACTGATAAATAAAGTATCAAAATAAATACTATCCACCGTCGTTCCCGTAGATGGGTCTTCTCCGATGGAGTTGTTTCTACTATAAATACCACCATAGGTAATCGGTGTCCAAGTATTTCCAGTGTCCGTACTAATTTCCCAACGAGTCACCATGCCTCCTTGGCCGATAGAAGCCGCCGAAGTGAAGTAAATCGCATCTTCATCCGCACAGATGGTCTCATCTTGTGGGTCAACGATGTATTCAATGGGACCATCTACGTTCAAAGTAGCGGGGTCAGATAATTGCTCACTACACAAGTTAGTGGTGATGCCCACTCGATATTGCGTACTGTCTTGACCGGAAATGAATAAGACACAAAGCGTATCGGAACGAACGCCCGCATAGCGACCGTCGCTGGACGATAGCACTTCCCAGTTGGCATCCACATTGGGGTCTTCCCCTTTATCTAATTTATACCATTGGTATTGGACGATGCCTTCGTCGGCTTCGTTGAATATTTGTACACCAAAGCAAGCGGCGGTATCCGAACAAAGCGCCACATCTAATGGTTGAACGGAGACACTGATTTGTCCCTCTACGGTTAGGATGGCCTCTCTGGAATATGTATCCGTACAGTTGTTACTATTTTGACCTCTGGAAGCCAAACGGAATTGCCACTGGTTCATATAAAAAGCCGCTGTATCGATAAATAAGGTATCATAGTAAGCGATTTCGAAACCAGCTACTGGATTGTCAACTGAATCCACGGTTGTTGAGAAAGTATCCACAATCGTCAAATCCACCCAGCCCGCACCGTCGTTGCGGTTTACTTGCCATCTTCTATCCAAAACACCTTGCCCCATATAGGTCTCATAAGCAAAGAAATTAGGGTCTTCGCCTGCACAAACCGTTACGTCGTCCGCATTGGTGTTATAAGAAATCGGGCCGTCAATTCGTAGTAAAGCAGCATCGGAAGTGATGATAGCACAAGCGCTCGTTCTAACGTCCACTCGATAAGCAAAACTATCTCTGCCCAATACGTTGGTGACACAAAGCGTATCCGAACGTACGCCAGAGTAGGTACCATCGTTGGTCAAGGGCGTCCAAGTGGAAACTCCTCTTTCCTGCACGTACCACTGGTACTCAATGAGTCCAGAAGTGGACTGGCTACCGATAGTCACCCCAAAACAAGCCACCGTGTCGGAACAGATGGATACATCGACAGGTTGAACATCGACAGTTAATACGCCTTCTACCGTCAAAATGGCTTCGTCGGAATAAATATCTTCACAACTTCCACTATTTTGCCCAATTGCGGCCAAACGGAATTGCCATTGGTCCATGTAGAAAGCCGCCGTATCAATGTATAAAGTATCAAAGTAGGCTTTTTCAAAACCAGCTACGGGATTTGCTGCAGAATCAACCCCGACAGAAAAGGTATCCACAATCGTTAAATCCACCCAGCCCGCACCGTCGTTGCGGTTTACTTGCCATCTTCGGTCTAAAATTCCTTGTCCCATGTGTGTTTCGACCGCAAAAATATTCGGGTCTTCGTCGGCACAAACGGTTACGTCCTGTGCGTTATTCACAAAATTAATCGGTCCGTCAACGTTCAAGTAAGCCGAATCGGAAGTCACAATCGCACAGTGGGTCGTTCGAATTTCTACTCGGTAAGCGAAGCTATCTCTTCCCAGCACATTCGTTACGCACAAAGTGTCCGAACGCGTTCCAGAATACGTTCCATCGTTCGAGATGGCCGTCCAAGTAGTCGTCCCTCTTTCTTGCACGTACCACTGGTAATTTACTTCTCCTTGATTGGCTTGGTTCGTCACCGTAACGCCAAAGCAAGCAACGGTATCGGAACAAACGGATACGTCAATTGGCTGAACATCAATAATTAATCGTCCTTCTACTGTGAGTAGGGCCTCATCCGAATAGACTTCCTCACAAGTAGTCGTATTCTGACCAATGGCCGCAATTCGGTACTCCCACTGATTCATATCAAAAGTAGGAACATCAATGAAAAGTGTATCTTCGTAAATATTTTCAATACCGGGTCCACCTGATGTTGTAGTATTATTTTCTCGGTGTACACCGTCTAACAGATTGACATCAACCCATCCTGCTCCATCATCACGATTGACTTGCCATCTTCGGCTAAAAGTACCTTGTCCAACGGACGTTAACGTATGGAAATAAATCGGGTCTTCTTCCGCACAGGCAATCTGGTCAGTGGGTTGTGTATCAAAAATAAAAGGTCCATCTACACTCAATTGCGCACTTTCACTGTATAAGGTATCACAGGTTTCTGTAAAAACTTTAGCACGGTAGTAATACCCATCTAACCCTAGTGGATTACTGATAATCATCGAATCGGTGTCGGCAAAAGCGTAAGGCGTTCCATTGACCACATCTGACCAGTTGGTGTCGTCCGTACTAAACTGCCACTGGTACTGAATAATCCCTTCCCCACCATTAGAGTATTTTACACCAAATCCTAAAGTGTCTAAGCTACAAGCCGTAAAATCGTATGGATTTCCGTCATCGTCTCTAGTTAAAGGCCCTTCGACCGTTACCCTCACCGTTTCAAACAAGCTATCGGGGTTAATCGTACATTCCGTAACGCCCTGAGCGTTCGTCGGTGGCGAATCGGTAATATTAACCATTCGGTAAACCGTGCTCGTGTCGGGCGCAACGTAAATGCGGTCTCCCACCTCGTAATTGGTGAAGACCAATGTATCTACCTCGCCCGTAATATCTTTGGTAGATTCTAAATAGATAATAAATGGAGACCATCCTCCCGTCAAATCGACCATCAAAGCCACCGAATCTTCGTTCACCTCACCACACATCGTCAAAGTGTCTCCCCCCGACAAAGTAGCCGAAAACATATTGACACCCAGCGGGTCACAGACATCACAAATTGCCGACGAATCCGTAAGTATATCAAAAACACCGTTTCCGTTGGTGTCTTCAATACCATCTACGATACCATCGCTATCACAATCCCCACAACTGTAAGCCCTCTCGTTATAATTGCCCAACCAGTTGTGCACCCTTCCCGTACTAGAGTTGAACGTGGAAAGGTCCATACCGGGGTTGTTCCCTACGGAGTTGGGCAAGCTATTAAATGGGTCTGTATTATTATTGATTAATCCGAGCGTGTCGGGACAGCCACGGGGCACTTTAAAAGTAAAAAGGAGCGTTTCTTCTCCGTTCTCTAAGTTGATACCGTCACCATCACGCATCCCGACGAAGAAGTAGGTAATATTGGTGGCCTCTGTTGGACCTCTTACCATATCATAATTGGTATTCCAATCCCCGCTCACGCTAGTAATATTGCTAATGGAATCCGTTCCATCGTTAAACATCAAGATGGTGACCTGACCAGAACCCACCACGGCATCATTACTACCAACAGCGAAACCATCCGCTGGACGAACAAAAACTCCCCATGTCGAGTCATTTTGTTCAATCATGTACTGGATTTTGAACTCAAACTGTTGCCGTGCTTGTCCACTTACAGAGGTAATGAACCCCAGTAGGAGAAACGGCAATAGGCCGAATATTTTTTGATAGGTGTGAAAATGTTTTTTCATCAGCGACTTTTTTTTGCTTTTAGTAATTATTAAGTAGTACATTTTTGGTTCAAAATTTCCTTCCCATTTGACATAATTCGGTCTAGGCTAACAACGTGCAATTGTTAACCAGACGCTATACACAAATCTTGCAGAAGGGGCTTTAAACGAATTAAAGATTACCTAATTCGGATAATGACTGTACTTGGCTTTCTTTTTGAAAAAGAAGTGAAGTACAAGCACTAGAAAAGAGATAGAGCTTTAATAATTTAAGTAGTTATTTGCTATAAGTCGTTGAATAATGGTAAGATACCTAGAGTTTTGTCAAGAAGGAGAGGTTACAATTATTCTCTCTATATATCTCAGGCCTGCATTTATGGCGTACGCTTTAAAGTTTACTGTTCCATTCTGAAAACACTAAACGATTCGCACCTAATTAAATTAGTAAAACCAGCCGTCATTCATAAACCGTAGCTTTTTTCTGTTTATCCTAAGTTAGCAGAATAGCTTTCCGCAGAAAGCATTTAAAAGTTCTCAAATTTTGCTTCCGCCGCTTGGTTTTCTTTTTCTGGTACAAACTACTCTTCAAATGGGCACTTTTAGAATGTGGTACTCCGCTAATTTTTTACGGTAATCAATAAAATAAATTAATTTCAATAAACTGATAATGAGTCAATTAAAACTAATTTAATTTTTTAATATAAACCTATTAATCTTTTTGGAATACAATGGGTA
>JBCCQK010000016.1:0-38553 GCA_039024375.1 Bacteroidota bacterium | reverse complement strand
GCATTGACTATTTCGAGCAGTAGCTTCAATACAGGGTAGTAAGTAGTTAAATTTTTTCTTTTGAAAAAATAATTACCTAGATAAAATTAGTGTCTATTTTCTTTTGACAGGATTTACATGATTTAATATATTCATAATCAGAATCATGTTAATCATGTTCATCCTGTCTGAAAATATAAATTAATTCTGTCCGAGTACTTAGGAATGAAAAAGCAAGCGTATCTAATTAAACAACTAGAAGATTGAAACAAAAAATTGCAATTCTACACGAGGACGAAGATTTGGTAATTATCAATAAACCCGCCAGATTCCTATCTATTCCCGACCGTTTTGATGAAACCAAACCAAACGTTCTAGGCTATTTGAATCGACAGCACGGAAAGGTATTTACGGTTCATCGACTGGACAAAGAAACGAGCGGAATATTGTGTTTTGCCAAAAACGAATTGGCGCACAAAGCCTTGAGTCAACAATTTCAAGAACGAACCGTCGAAAAGATTTATTACGCTTTAGTAGATGGCATTTTACAGCCTACGTCTGGAAGCATCAGCTTCGGTATTGCGCCGCATCCCAATCGACCGGGAAAAATGATGGTGTCTGCTAAAGGCAAAAAATCACTGACCACGTATCAGTTGGTCGAGCAATTCCGCAATTATGCCTTGGTCGAGGCCAATATTAAAACGGGCCGAACCCACCAAATTCGGGTGCATTTCGAGGCCATTGGCCATCCACTTACCATCGACGCTATGTACGGGAATCGTAGCGAATTTTTACTTTCTTCTTTAAAACTAAAAAAATACAGACCATCCAAAGGGCACGAAGAACGCCCGTTAATGTCTCGCACGACCCTTCACGCCTTTCGCCTAGAATTAGACCAACCAACTACCCAAAAAAGGTTAATTATCGAAGCTCCCCTACCAAAAGACTTCGCTGCGGTAGTAAAGCAATTGCAAAAGTGGGGGTAATAATGTATATTTATTTATATTAAAAAAATTAATTTAATTCTCTTAGTTCAATTACTACCTTCCTCCGCCATATTTAATTGTTTTAGACCATTTAATGTCTTCGCCAAATGAATGATTAGTGATAAATGATGAATGATTCTAATGAGTAATAACCACGAAATATTTCTATTATGAAATACGGAAAATTATCATTCATTATTCATCATTCATTGTGGTCAGTGACCACATTAGGCACTTTATAATTTTGACTTATCCTAAGTCGTTAAAGCATTTAGGTCAATCAATATTTCCCTCTGTTGAACGTTTGACATAGACATTTGCGTAAAGCTATTTTGTAAACTACCGAGTAAATCCCACGATAATGAGAAGCGTATTGCTATTTGGAATTGCCTTGTTTGGTACTGTTTTGTTGCAAAACTGCCGAACTATTGATAAGATTGCTTACTCGGAACCTAAACCCGGCGCTGCCGAATTTGCCTATTGGATTCATCGGCCACTACATCCAGACAATGGACAAGCGGTTACTTTTGAAGCGGAAGTGTCTGATAAAGAGGGAATTGCAAAAGTAGAATTGATTGTTTATGAATATGAACTATTTGAAAACGAAGATGGCTTACCTTCTAAACGCAAAAGATTAGACAGTCAGTGGGGATTGGTGTACGATTGGGAGTACGATGGTGTGGAAACCGAAGCGAAAGTGAGTTTCACCTTTGCCCGTGGATTCCGCGCTTTTTCGAATATTGAGTACATTTTTAGAGTCCATAATGCTCAAGGGGAAGTTTCCGAACGATTGGCGCTCTTTGATGCGGGAGATGCTCGTTGGCCACTTGATAAAATTACGCTTTATGCGACCACTCGAAACCCTTTGGTCAAATCCATTAACCTCTGTCTGTTTCCCGACGTTGATTATCAGCAAGATTGGCGAGGGTTTTTGACGGACATGGAGGGCTTAATTTTTGATGGTTTTCACCAAAATAACAAAATTCGGGATAAAAAAGGCCATTGGCAGTTTTACTACACGCAGCAGGAAGGCGACGGTAAAAATATCTCCAAAAAGTTTTACGAGGAGGATGTCTTTCCCGATTTTGTCAAGCAAAGTGGCATTCAAGGTATCGACGCTTACGGATTGATGCACAAAGAACCCTACGGTGACGGCACCTATTTGAAAAGTAATATTCATTTTCTCGCCTACAATTTGTTTACTTCCGAAAGTTATAACTACGGCACCGCAATCCACGAATCGGCGCACGCCATTTTTAATTTGAGCGACGAATACGACCAATGTGCCTGCTTTCAACATCCCAAAGACGCTAATATGTTCAAGACACTCAAAGGTTGTCAAGCGTTTAATGCCGCCAATGGCTTTCCCATTGAAGACTGCACCCCTTTAGAACATTTGAATGGAAAGAGTTGGTTTATGTCGGAGCCGTCGGTAATGTTTCAAACCTTAGAAGCGTGCGAAGCTTACAACGATGAGAACGGTCACCCAAGCGGTAGCTGCGAAAAATTCAAAGACTACGATGGTAGTATTTATTACAGAGCATTAGAAGGACTCTGTATTATGCAGGATGATGGGGACGCAGTGGTGAGGGATTTTAAGAGAACTTGTTCCAGAATCATAGATAACTACTACGAAAGGCTTATTTACCAAGAAGTGTTGAGTTATTCGGCCAATACGACTGAAACGGTGGATAATATCTACGGCTACGAACCGATTGTATTGATGGAATTATTATGTCAAGACGAACAATTGGGGTTTCGAGTGAAAGGAGTGCAACAAGGGGTTCCGAAAAAGAATATACTGCAAAAAGACGCTATCCAGCTAGATTTTATTGAATCCACGGGCGAAACTTACCAGTTAAACCTACCCAACGTAGGCCATTTTCACGTCCATCGGTCTGGTAATGCAGACGAAGTCAAATTAGTTTCTAAGGTTCATGCCGTTTTTGGCATTCCCTATTCAAAGAAACTGGAAACAATGATTTGTACGCAGCATCCAGTTGCCGAAAATACCCAAAAGGAAGTAGAAATTACTCGATTGGATATGGTCGAATCCTTGCGAAAAGCGGTGGATGTAGTTTCGAAGAAAGAGTAGGGGGGTAAGCACTGCCTGCTGCTACTGCCACTGCTACTGCCACTGCTACTGCCACTGCCTACCTTTCCTCTGCTCTCGCTTTCTGGACAAACTGATTCAATCGCTCCATAGCGACGGTTAAATCGGGTACATCGAAGCAGGAATAGACGATACGGAAAAGGCCTCTTTTGGTATGCCCAAAGCCTTCTCCTGGGGTTAGCAAAATGCCCGTTTTTCTATAGAGTTTTTCCCAGAATCTGGTTTCTGCTCGTTGGCTATTTTGGACTAGAAATTCGGAAAAATCCGCCCAAATAAATAAACTGCCTCTGGCTGGAACGTAGGGGATTTGTAAGTTTTTTAAGTATTTGATAACCAAAACATAGGCCTCAGTTAACTTTTTCTGGTTGTACTCGATGTACTCCCGCATAAAGTGGTGGTCGCTCAAAATCATGGAAATGAGCCACTGTGTATGGTTACTAACTAAATAGGGAGCGTTCAAATTATCGTAAGCTTTTATAAACGCCTCATTATAAGAATGGACTAGTCCGATGCGAAAACCAGAAATACCCAAATCTTTGGATAGCGCATACCATAAGTGTAAGTAAGGGCTTTGCTGCTTCCGCATGATTTGTGTAAAGGAAGTAAAAGTACGTTGTTTCTTATAGTCCTCTTTGATAGCTGGATGCGTCGTATCAACGAGGGAGAGGCCGTATACCTCGTTGACGATGAGGTGAATGTGGTTATCAATACACCAATTGGCAATTTTAGTTAATTTCTTTTTGGAGTAGATAGTCCCCGTTGGATTATCGGGGGTGGTCAGTACCAGTAGTTTAAAGGTTTTTCCCGCTTTTTCAATGTCTTTCCTAGCTTTTTTTAAATGCTTGATGGACAGGGTAGGTTTTTCTTTAATTTCAGACAGTTCGTGATGCGTAATCAAATCGTACCGCTCAACGCCCGCTTTATTACCAATGTCCTTACTGTAAACAGGATAGCAGGGGGCTGGAAAAACGGCTACATCCCCTGGATTTCCTAGTACCCAAGTAGTCATTTCGATGGTGGCCGTTGCGCCCGAAGAAACCCCAAGCTGGTCGGGATGTACGGGGCAATGGGTAAGGAATTGCTCTAAAAATCCAGCCATGGCTTCTCTGAAAAAATCGTTGCCGAGACAAGAGGTATAGCCTGAGACCCAAGGGGGAATACTTTTCTCTGAACTGACGAGTTCCAATTTTTCTTTGAGCATCGACCAACTCAATTTATTTTCGGCCGTATTCAAAGGGAACGTTCCCTTAGGATTATCCTTTCTGTGGTATAAATTGCTCATCGCTTCGAAGAATACTTCGAAATCTACTCTCAATACATTTCCGTAAGCTTCCCGTCCACGTTGGGACAGGGCATCAATTGCTTTCATAAATACTTTTTGTTGGCCACCAGTCACTAGTCTCTAACTTAATCGAATCCGCAATCGTCTGCATTTCTTTGTAATCCTCTTTTCTTTCCTCGTTAGGAACGAGTAAGTTGAATTGGCGAAATCGCCAGAAAGCTGTTGCCGTGGCCGCGTAGATGATAAATAGGGGAAGTTGTTGTTTTTCTTTCGGTAGCAAAGGGTTCACCGTTTCATATCCTTTAATTAGTGCGTTCATTTTGTCTAAGTCAACCTTTCCTTCGGACGAACAAAGCCCCACAATTGCCATTCCTAAATCAAAAACTCGATAGTAGTGGCAGGCCTCTTCGAAGTCCATAACAGTCGGTTTCCCATCGGGAGCAACAATGACGTTGCTGGTAAAAACATCTCCGTGAATAAGTACCTTTGTTAAATTAGAAGCACTTTTTTGAACAATGAGCGCCCGTTTTTTGCGTAGCCAAAGGGGGAATGGATGATTCGTGTCGGAAGCGTATAAAGAAGTAAAGGTTTGTTGGCCGTAAGAAAATTGCTTCGGCAGATAAGCGGGGACCGGTACTTGATGCAGTTGCCCTAGTTGAGCGCCAATTTGATGAATCACTTTTCTAGGAGGCGTAAGTAACACTTTTCCAGGAAGAAAAGATTTGAGTAAAACGGGCTTGTTTTGAAAACTACTTTGTAATTGTCCTTTCCGATTTTTAAAGATTTTGGAAGTACTAAATTGATGATTATCAAAGTGTTCGAGAAGATGAGCGAGCGCTTGAGTCTCTTTTATTGACTTTCGTTCGCAGAGCGTAAGAATGAAGGTTCCCTTATTGGTTTCGATGAGATGGTTAGTATTCTCGGCACCTCCGTGTAGGAGCCGCCATCTTTGCAAGTTTCCGACAGAATAGCTTTGCAATATAGTTTGTATATCTTGTTCGTTGAGTTGTGAATAAAGCGCCAAAGAATGTATATTTATACTCTGCTGCGGTAGGAATACTAACGGGATAGTCTGAGCCCCAATCGCAGACCAACAAAAATCTGAGTAATATCGTTTGTCCCATCGCCTTCGACGTTATTGGTGCCATCGAAAGCGATAAAGTCTTCTTGTAAATTTTCCCAAGTTACTCCGAAATGTCGATTGAGCGTAGCTAATGGACTGACAGTAATCTGGTCAGAAAGGCCAATATCCACTCCAACTCCTAAACCAAGGCTAAAATTGGTATCATTGCCTTCTGAAATAACTTCCATTACGGTCGCTTTTCCATTAAAAAAGCTCACCCCTGGCGTTATTTGTAGAAACAAACCTTTTTCTAGGATACCCGCTTCTCTAGAAAAAGTGGGACAGTCGCAGTCGGCTTCCAGACTGAGTGGATAAAATTTGGTTTGTAGTCCGACACCGTATTGGTTGAAGGAAAAAGACAAGTCGTTCCAGTCTTGTCGGGCTTGCTTAGCATTCCCCGTTAGGTAAAACTCAACGCGGTAATTTTCAAAATTAGCGATTTTTAAATCCAATGTTTGGGCAAAGCCCGTGTTGAGTAGTTCTTCTTCGAGTTGGCGACCCATAACTGCTTTTTCCCAATTCGGTAGATTTTGAAAGAAATAGCCACCGCCGATACCGCCTTGGATTTGGGCTAAAACGTTGAAGGAATTTCCTATAATCAATAGGCAGATAAATGAAAAACGCATAAGTAGAAAATTGGAAAATGGTCAGAACTGCGCTTGGAAGAAAACCCTGTGCGTTCTGTGTATTCTATACTTTTGTGGTAAAAAACAAGTGGTAAGTAGTTACGATGTATTTTCAATGTTGGTGGTCAACGTCTAAACAAATAACCAATAACTAATAACCAATAACGAACACAAAACGACAAAATGCTCCCAATCAATATGTAATGACCGCTAAAGTATCCAAATTCGTGCGCAATTGCACAAATTTCTGAATTTTGGCTTCGTCTGCTTTACGTTCGCTTCGTTTTTTTCGATTATCCCATTGTAGCATTAAAACGGGCAAATCCGTACTATTTTCCGAAGTAGTTAATTTGAAGTCTTTCGAAAAGCCAATTTGTTGGATGAGTGGATAGTTGATGCGTGTTTCTTCAAGCACCGCCGTCATTTTTACCTCGTTTTGCATACTATCTAGTCGTTGGGTCAAGGAATCAATGCGCTGTTCTCGGTCTAGTAATATTTTTTCCATTTTATTGACGATGATGGCAAATTCTCCTTGCACGCCTCCAACTTCCGTTTTCAGTTTTTGAATATCTGCGAAAGGAATTTCGTCGCTTTGGTACGTTCGAATGGTTACCTGCTTGCCCAATTGTGTCTCTAACCGTTCGTCAAAAGCGTAGAGACTATCCAGTTTTACGGGTTCTCCAATTAGCTGAATATTAATGAAAACGAGCGAATCCGAGTTACTGACTTTTAGCTTGGTGACCGCTGTGGCAGAGGTTTCGAATTTATTATATACTTGCTTCTTTATCTCTTCTTCCTCTCGCAATTCCGAAATAGTAGAAGATAATAGTTTGAACGCCGAAAATAGCATCAAAAACGAAAAACCAAAGATAACTAACTGGTTGCGTCGGCGTTCTTTTTTGGTTGGAAACTGTTTGTAGCGAAATCTTAAAATCCGAATAATAACGTAAGTAGAAGTAGCAATGAAAAAAGAGTTGAGAAAAAATAGATAGAAAGCACTGGAAAAAATAGTAGCGTTTCCTTCTGCCAAACCGTAGCCAGCAACACATAGTGGTGGCATCAAAGCAGTGGCAATGGCAACGCCTGGAACAGCGTTTGAGTGGTCTTTTCGGGTGGTAGAAACAACGCCCGCAAGGCCGCCAAAAATGGCCACTAGTCCGTCCAATAAATTAGGAGCCGTTCGACTGCGAATCTCGGGGGTCAAATCTCCAAAGGGTGTTAGACAAAAATAAATATAGCTAGTAAGCAGCGCAATACAGATGGAGATGATAAAATGCTGCAAAGAGACGATTAGCGTGTTTTTGTCGTTGATGCCAACGCCCAACCCAACGCCTAGAATAGGCGACATAAGTGGTGAAATCAACATGGCCCCAATAATCACGGCGGGAGAATTGAGGTCTAATCCCAAAGAGGCGACCATAATGGAACACATCAAAAGCACTGCGTTCGCCCCTTTCATGCGTTTGTTGCTCAAAATGCGCTGAATCGTTCCATTTTCGTCCATTCCTTCCTTGATGTCTATCAAGTCTTCGAAGAAGTCTTTGATTTCAATCAGAATTTCTTTAATGGATTTTTCTATCCACGGCTTTTTGACCACGGACGGCTCCGAATTTTGTAAGTTATTATTGGGCATAAATAGCCTGATTTGTGAGAGAGTTAGCGCATAAAATTCGTTAGGTGAAGACAAAAAGTAAATTGACCAAATACTAATCTCGATTCTCTTCTCTCGCTTCTGAATAGTTACTGATTCTCAATTAATTATCAAAGCGCAATCACTTGGAAAATCGTTAGTTTATACCTTCATAGTTCCCAGAATAACCGTAAATTTACAATGTGCGTTGTAAAATGCTACATTTTTTAGACCAAAATCAAGACTAATGCCCAAAACGGTTTATTTTATCCGACACGCAAAATCCAGCTGGAAGGATATGTCCCTCGATGATTTCGATAGACCTCTGAACAAAAGAGGGAAGCGAGATGCCCCTTTTATGGCGGCTAAATTGCGAGAATTTGGGGTGCGACCCGATGTGATTGTGAGTAGTACCGCCAATAGAGCACTAACAACAGCTAGATATTTTGCGCTTGCTTTAGGAATTGCTCCGGTGGCGATTGTTCACGAACCTGCCATTTACGAAGCCTATTCTTCTAACATTCTAAGTATTGTTCAACGGCAGAATGACGATTGGGAAACTATCTTGGTCTTTGGGCATAATCCCGGTTTTACAATGGTGGCCAATAGTTTTCGTGGGGCTTACATTGATAATGTGCCTACTTGTGGTATCGTAAAAGTGGAAGCAGCGGTGAACCAATGGGTAGATTTTACGCCCGCGGTGGGGCTTAAAACGGCCTTTTACTATCCCAAGCAGTATTTTGCCTAGTGTAGTGACTAGTAATTAGATGACCAGTGATTAGTTAGGTAAAGTGCTGATTTACAAAATTTTAATTCAATTAAAAACGGTCAATTAGTTATAAATAAAACCGCTAATCCCAAAACCAAGTAGTACGTTCGCTAACTACGATGAATGGTGGATTCTTGATGATTTTCATGAGTGGTCCATATGAAAAGCTGTTAGAGATATGAAAATTATCCACGAAATAATTCGGGATTTCATTCTTGTCACTCATCATCCATCACTCATCATTTATCATTCATATTAAATTGGACTAATTCTGAATTGGGTTGATGGCTAAACATTAATATTCTCTGGAAGTTGTTTTTGGTACTAGCACTTATCATTTTTCATCAAAATCGTAGTAACATGAATTTACCAAAAGTAGCAGCAAAAGTTCCCACCAGAGTAAAAGTAGAAGCGGGTAAAAGGTACGCTTTGTGTACCTGTGGACTATCCGATAATCAGCCTTATTGCAACGGTGCCCACAAAGGGTCTGCTTACACTCCTAATATTGTAGTGGCAACGGAGTCTAAGGATATTTGGTTTTGCCAATGTAAGCACACGAGCAATCCTAACGGTTTTTGTGATGGTTCTCACAAAGCAATATCGTAATTTATTCGACGAAGAGATTACGGATAATAGTCAAATTTTGTGACCTCAAATGCCAAGTAACCTTCGTTACTTGGCATTTTTAGGTTTGAATGGTTACTTTTGTTCGTAATTGATACAACTATCAAAAAACGTACAACCTTAGTGATAATGAAAAAAATAAGTGATTATCCTACCAAGCCACCCAAAAAAGCCGAGAAATCAGATTTCAAAAAGCCAATGAAAGAACTGCTCAACCAACTGGAAGACTTGCAGTACCTAATGCAAGCGGAAGAAAAGCACAGTTTATTGGTTGTTTTGCAAGGGATGGATGCCAGTGGAAAGGACGGTATTACCAAAAAAGTCTTCGGTGCGTGCAGCCCGGGGGGCATTCAAGTACATTCGTTTAAAAAACCGACGGACTTAGAATTTGCGCACGATTTTTTGTGGCGAGTCCACCAAAAAGTTCCCCGAAAAGGGCAAATCACGGTTTTCAATCGGTCGCACTACGAAGACGTATTAATCCAACGCGTACACGGTTGGATTAGTGAAGAACACGCTAATAAACGCATCGCCGCCATCAATGCTTTCGAAGATTTGTTGGCCTTTGATAATCAAACGACGGTGCTTAAATTCTTTTTGAACGTCTCTAAAGACCAGCAAAAAATTGAACTGCAACAGCGCATCGACGAACCCGACAAACAGTGGAAACACAACGAAGGGGACTGGAAAGAACGTGAACATTGGGATAAATATATGCGCTGCTACGAAGCGTTGTTGAATAATTGTACAACACCGTGGAATGTCATTCCGATGGACGAACGCTGGTACGGACAGTATTTGATTGCGGAAAAATTGGTGGAAACGCTTTCGGGGTTCAATATGGAATTTCCGAAGTTAGAGCAGTGAATGAGAGGTCAGAAGCCAGACCAACTTGTCCGTATGGATTTCATTGTCAGAGGTCAGACTTTTGACGTTGACAAAATTCAAAGCTAATTTCCAGAAAAAATAGGCCATCCTTCTCACAAAGAACGGCCTTATAAACATAAGTATAAGGAAAATATAGGTCGAAATTGTTTCTTTAGAGTAGAGAACAGAGACCATTACATTGAGAGAGAAGAGACTCACTACTTTTGTAATGGATATAAATCTCGGCTTTCTATTCCAAACAGCTATAGTCGTATGTGGCTTAAAAGCTATTACCCATCAACTGCTTCAAACGCATCTGCGACTGCTGGTAGTCCGCTTTCAAATTAGCAATTGTAATTTTAGCATTGGTCAAAGCCAACTGCGCTTCTCGCAGCGTAATTTCTGGCAATTGCCCAATCTTGTACCGTTCGTTAACTTTGTCGTAGTTCGCTTCAAAAATGCCCAAATTGGTCGTTTCTCTAGCCAATTGTGCTTGAATCATGCGCTGCGTCGCCAGTTCTTTTTTGGCTTGATGCACCAAGTTGTCGGACAATTGGTTCAATTTCAAAACCTCTATGTCTTTCTTGATTTGGGCATTTTCAATGTTTCTTTTGTTAATACCCCCATCAAAGAGGTTATACCTCGCCGTCAAGCCAACGGTAATTCCTACATTTTGCAATTGAGCCAACTGTTGCACGTCATTTTGTTGGTACAAATAGCCAAAATTGGCAAAGGAATTGAGCACTGGTTTCAAAGCACTTTTCGCTAGTAATTGGTCAATTTCCGCTAAGGCAATCCCCGCATTGGCCAATTTCAACTGCGGATTATTAGCCACTAATTTAGTCGATACCTCTTCAACCGATAGCATCGGGGCAAGTGCGTCGGCGGCTATCAGTGTGTACTCCGTATCGCTTACATCGCCAATTAAATCTTTCAAATCGGCTACCAAATTTGCTCGGACTAACTGGATATTATCAATGCTACTCAAATCAGTATTTCGATTGGCTTCTGCTTGCAGAATGGCTAATTTGTTAACTTTACCGAAACTGTTGCGGTCTTCCAATTTTTGAATTTGTTCGGTTTGCACCGCAACGTTCTCTTCTAGGATAAGCACTTGGTTTTGCAATTTGACAATTTCAAAGTACAACTCGCTGACGCCCTTAATCAATCCATTAATCACCACTTGTTTTTTGGCCTTTTCAATGGCCGACAAACCTTCCAAAAGCTGATACCGATAGCGACGACGCCCACCATCCCAAAGCGTGTATTGCCCTTCAAGACCCAAATTCATGTTCGTCGTTTCCACGCCCCACTCACTAAGGTTAATCATCGGTGGGTCGGGCTGAAAAGTCCGTAGGTCCACTTCCGTAAAGGCGTTCGAGTAGTTTCCGCCCGCAACGGCGTCCACTCTTGGCAAATAGCCCGCATTGGCTTTGGTAATATTCCCTTCGGCCAAAATGGTCGATTGGTCTTGGATTTTCACGTCAAAATTATTGGCTAGCGCAATGTCAATTGCTTGGTCCAAAGTCAGCATCTTGGCTGATTGGGCTGTGACGGACGAACTAACGCCAACGCAAAATAGAGTAAGTAATAAATATATATTTTTCATAACTTTTTTATTTGTTAGTAGCTAGTGACTAGTGATTAGTAATCAGTGACTAGTTCTACTCACTAATCACCAGTCACTAATAACTAATCACTAACCAACTACGCCAATTCATTAGCAGTTTCCCGCAAAACGATGTCCAAATTGGCGGGCGTTGCTTCTTTTCGGCGCAATAAGAAGCGAGCGACGTAGTATTTTAAATTGGCAAATAGAATTAAAATGGACGGTAGAAAAACTAAGGTTAGCACCGTTCCGAAAATCAAGCCGTAGGAAATCGCAATGGCCGTTGGTTTCAAAAACTGGGCGCTAATTGAGTTGTTGAGTAGCAAGGGCGCTAGACCGAAAACGGTTGTAATGGTGGTCAAAATAATGGGACGGAATCTGGAAATAGCAGCCGTTCGCATCGCTTCCCCAATCGACAAGCCCTCTTGGATTTTATCGTTGTACGTAGCCATTAAAACCAAACCGTTGTTGATTAAAATCCCCCACAGCGCAATCATCCCCAAAACGGAGAAAATACTCACTGGAATATTGTGTAAATACGTTCCCCAAGCTACGCCGACGAAGGCAAAAGGAAGCATGATAAGAATTGCCATCGTTTTGCTAACTGAACGGAAATTGAGCAGCAAAATACCGACCATAAAGATGAAGACAATTGTACTCGGGCCTTGACTAGAGTTTTGGGTTTTGCTGGAAAGCCTAGCTTCTCCTTCCAGTGTATAGCGAATTTCTGGAAATTGCCGCTGAATATCTTTTAGGACGGTCGCTTCGGCTTCTGCCAATACACTAGGAACGGACACCAACAAGTTGGCAACGTCGGCCTCCACGCGCATTTCTCTAATTCCGTTTTGGTGGTTAATGGCAGCGACACTATTTTTAGTCTTAAAAGTTGCCAGTTCGCTCAGTGGGTAAGAAGCGCCCGTCGGGGTGATGAATCGAACTTCTTTCAAATCTTCAATTGACCGTCGGTCGGCTTGGTCGTACCGCAACCACACCTTTACTTCCTCGTCGCCTCGCTGTAAACTCTGGGCTTCTACGCCGAAGAATCCTTTCCGAACTTGGTCAAAAACCTGTGCTTCTGATAATCCTAAAAATGTAGCTTTGGGAGTGAGTTGCATATCTATTTCTGGCACGCCCATTTTATCCGTATCGGTGACGTCTTTTACTTCCGAATTATTCTCCAGATACGTTCGAAGTTGTTGTTTAGCGACTCGAAGATTGTCCGCATTTTGCCCAATTAAAGCAATGGACACGGGTTTGCCAAAAGCAGCTACACTTCCGTAGGAAAGATTGGTGGCTTCGGGAATGGGCCCTACGGCTTCTCGAATACTGTTGGCAATGTCAAAAGAAATGATACCTCGAGTGTCCCCTTCCAACATGTAAATATTCAGCGCCCCTTCGTTGCTCGTCGGTCCTGTGATACGTTCGACGTAATTGATGACTTGTTTACCATCACTGCGCTTGGCGGTATATTCCTCGTTGACTTCCCAAATTTTTTCTTCAATGAAGCGCATTCTTTTTTCCGTAATGGATTCGTCCGTCCCCAAAGGTAATTCTAGTTTTGCCGTAATTACGTCTTGGTCGATAGTGGGGAAAAAGGTTCCTTTTATCATCCCACTCGATAGGGCGTTTATCGTCAAAACCATGGCACCTAAGACCAAGGCAATTCCCGCAATGGGTACTTTTACGAAGAAATTAATCACGCCTTTATAGACTTTATCCCGAACAAAAAGGAGAGAATTATTCGTCCATTGGGTCAGTTTCCAAGGTTTGTAATCTCGTGTCAAAGTCTTTGAACGAGCAATGTGAATGGGCAGAATCAGCATACTTTCCAGCAGCGCAACCATTAAAGTACCACAAACCACGAAAGAAATATCCGAAAAGTAATCGCCCAATTGACCATCCAGAAAGAAGAATAGCGAAAAGGCCAGCGCCGTAGTAGCCAACGAGGAAAGGATAGCGGGAATGACTTCCACCGTTCCGTCCACTGCCGCTTTTAGCGCCGATTTACCGTCTTGAAAATGTTGGTAGATATTTTCCGCTACCACTACGCCGTCGTCCACAATGACACCCAAAACAATGATGAGCCCAAAAAGCGATACTTGATTGATGGTCAAATCGTAGAAATTGGACAGAATAAACATCCCTAAAATAGCCACGGGGATTTTGAAAGCGACCCAAAAGGCCACTCTAGGGTCGAGAAATAGACCTAATATTAGTAGCACTAGTAAAATACCTTGTAGGGCGTTGTCTTGCAGCGTACCAATGGCATCAGACAACGAAATAGCTTTATCTTCAATGACAACGGCTTCCACTCCTTCGTGATTGCGGTTAAATTTTTGGACAAAAGCGTTCACGTCGGCCGCATTTTGCAGAATATCTTCTTGACTACGGCTGAATATTTTGAGGGTAACGGCTCTTTGGCCGTTGACAAATACCTTGTCGGGTTTGTCCGCAAATTGATTGACCACTTCGGCTACGTCCCTGAGTCGAACTACTTTGCCGTCGGGGGTAGCTTTCACAACAATATTCATTAGCCCATTGGCGTAATAAGCGCGATTGTCTAAGCGAATCAACACTTTCTGCTTGTCGGTTTTGATTTCTCCTCCCGATGCCTTGATGTTGGATAGTTGAATGGCCCGTGCCACTTCGTCAAAGGTCAATTGGTAAGCGCGCAAATCGTTTTCTCGCAAACGAACTTCGATTTCTTCGTCGGGAAAACCACTGATAAACACCTGAGAAAGATTAGGTGAAAAGGTCAGTTCGTCTTTGATGCTTTCCGCATAATCTTTTAACTGACTCAAACTTACGTCTCCCACCACGCCTAGCGTCATCGTGTAGTTCAGAACCTCTTCTTTCACCACCACGGGCGTTTCCACTCCTCTTGGAAAGGTCGTAATTTGGTCGATGGCATTATTGACATCTTGTAAGACTTCGTTAGGGTCGGCGTCTTCCAATAATTCGATGCGAATATTGGCAAAACTCTCGCTGGACGTAGAAGTAACTCGGTCGATGCCGTTGAGCCCTTCCAAATTATCTTCTATTTTGTCAACGACTTCTTCTTCCACCTCTTGTGGAGAAGCCCCTCGATATACGACGTTGACGCCGATGAAATTAATGGGTTCGGGGGGTAAAAAATTGGAGCGCAGGGACATTAAGGACAATAGGCCCACAACGACGGTTAGGCCCACAATAATGTCCGCAATTCTCGGCTTCTGCGCTAAAAATTGTATTATCTTTTGCATGATTATTTTTGTTGGATACTAGATACTGGTTGCTGGATACTGGTTGCTGGATACTAGATACTAATACTGGTCGCTAAGTAATCAATGTGGATATCATTCATCGTTCATCATTCATCATTCAATCGTTCATCATTCATAACCCTTACATGGCGACTTTCTTTCCAGCAACGGGTAATTTAAAGTCATCTAAAATGACGTTGTCGCCTTCTTTTAAGCCTTTAACGACGATGGATTCGGTGAGATAATCCACAATTTCAACGGATTGACTGCGGATAACATCATCTACTAGCAGTAGTACGGTACCGTCTCGCTTGACCGCTTTTGTGGGCAGTACGGCTACGTTGTCGAGTAGATTGGGTAAGGTGTAATTTCCTTCCAGATACATGCCCGAGCGGATGTCTTTTCCCGATAAACGGAAATAGATGGGAATATTTTGAGTACTTGGGTCGATAATGTTATTTTTTCGAATGACCTTTCCTTTCCATTCGCCGTCGATTTCGTTGCTCGTGAAAGTCACTCGGTCGCCAATACGAATCGCTTTAGCCGTTTTTAGGTCAACGCCTGCTTCCAATTCGTAGCTGTAGCGGTTGATAATGGTACCAATGGGCTGCCCAGGGGCAACAAGACTACCTAGGTCGATATTGGCTTGGGTGACGATACCCGAATAAGGCGCTTGAATGGTGAATTTTTTCAACCGCTCTTCTTGCGACTTAATAGAATAATATTGGTTGTAAATCTGGTAGGTCGTTACAAAGTATTTTTCCTTTTCTGACAAAGTCTTAGGTAAAGGAGGTAAGGATTCTCCAAACTGGTATTGTTCGATGTACTGTAACCAGTTCTGATAATTGTCTGGAAAATCGGACTTCATGTCGGGCATCATCTGCGTCAACGCATTCAGAAAGGCACTTCGCTGCGCTTCTAAAGCTAGTTCGAATTCCTTTTTGTTGATTTGCACCAGTACGTCTCCCTTTTTGAAAGTATTCCCCGCTTTGAACGAAATACCGTCTTTGGTAATCATCCCTTGCACTTCGGCAGACAACTGGGTCGTATTTTGGGGAATGACTCGACCGCTAATGGTGAATGTTTTTGATTGACTGCTTTTGGTTACTTTCAAAAGGGTCAAATCTGCCTTTTTCATCGAAGGTTCCCGTTGTGGCTCGGGCAGTTTGACTTGAACGGGTTCGGCAGATTCGGACGACTTGTTCTCCGTAGAGGGGTCGGAAGCACAGCTATTAAGCAAACACACACTCAATAGCAATGAGAAAAAAAGTGTTAACTGTTTCATTTTCTTTCTGATAAAATAATTTTAAAAAGTAATAGACAATTCTCAAATCAAAAAAAATGACCATCGGTCATTTTTGAAATCTTATACTATAATGACTGACGGTCATTTTTGTTTTTGGAAATGTCTTTTTTTTTAAAATTTTTTTTCAAAATGAAAATTATGGACAAAACGGAAGGCTGGATGGGTAGGTAAAATGAGTGTATCTCTAATGTTCGGAGAAGGTACGGTGAGATTCTCCCTTTTGAAGGGCGGGAGGTTTATTAAACTTTTAAAGCTTTAATAGACGTTTGCTTCAGAGAGGCAAAAGGAAATGAAGGGATGTTCAAGAGGCTAGAAGTTTAGTAAACGTTTACTCTTGGTAGAACGAAAATAATAAACCATTACTGCTTAATCCCGTCGATAATGATGTTTACAAAATTTCTGAAAAACGCCACTTTGTCCAGTTGTGTATGTTCTTTAATCAACTGAAACTTGGTGTCCATCAATTGAATCATGCCGTTGCAAGTACCCCACATCGTCAAACTAAGTGAGGCAATATCAATGGTAGGTTTGATTTTTTTTTCGGCACGGGCTCTTTCTAAAATGGATAAAATAAAGACTTGAATCTTTTGCGAGGATTTGAAAAGGTCGCCTTCTTCTACGATATGTTGATTGCTTTCGTAGTTAGAAACAAGGGTGAAATACAGATAATACTCTTGGTAGAACTTGAAGTCTGCCCAAAAAATTGCTTCAATTTTATCTAACGTATCTTGTTGTTTACTCGCTTCTTCGATGAATAAATCGAGTAATTTTTCACGGGCTATGATGGTCAAGTGGGTAATCACATCCTCTTTATCTTTAAAGTATAGATAGAGTGTTCCCTTAGCAATTTTGGCTTCTTTGGCCAAAGCGTTCATGCTGATATTATCTAAACCGTGCTGTAGCATTAAATTCTCTGCACAATTTAAAATATGCAATCTCTTAAGTTCTTTTTGCTGTCTTTTCTTTCTATTTGCTATGATTTCCAATGTTTTATGCTTTTTCGATTATCAGTTATCAATTATCAGTTATCAATGTGCAATGTGCGAACGGATAACATTAGAACAATTCTTTATGAAACTACTCATAGATTTAAAGAGATAAATAAAATTCAATAAGCTTTACTCAATTTATCAAAAATTGGTCGCTTTCTACTAAATTGCACATTGTTCATTGCACATTGAGTCAGTTTTCAAAATTGATGGCGTCTGCCAAATAGCTATTCATTGGTTGAAGCAATAAATAGCCTTCCTCCACCAAATCTACGAAACTATCCGCCACGAACTCCTCTTGGGTGACTGGGCGTATCGCCGTAAAGTTCTTACGCCTCAATAGGTCAATATGTTCGTGACTTTCGTCGTATCCTCTTGGGCTAGTTTTTAACGCTTGCGGGTCGTGAGAAAGCCCACCGTAATAAGTGGCAAACTTTTTTTCGGTAACTATTTCTTTCAATCGTTGTCCGTCGTAATCAATCGCCTGTCGCATTTTTTTCAAATTATCCGACGGAGGACGATGAAGCCCACCGCCGATAAATGTCTCTTGAGGACTGATGTGAACGTACAAAGACGGTTGAAACATATCTTGCACGGGAGCAAAACCGAAGTTGTCCTTGTAGAGGGGGCGGTCGGGTTGAAAGCGACGATTGTTATTAATGCGAAAAATACATTTTTTGGGAGAAACCTTAGTAAAATAAGGGTCATGTTTGCTCAATCTATCCAATAGGACTTGGACTTCTGTTAACCAAATTTCTTTGGCTGCTTGATAGGTGGAACGATTGGCCTCCATCCATTCTTTGGAGTTGTTGTTGGAAAGGTTTTCCAAAAATTGGTAAATCTTTTGTTTACTCATTTTATGTGAAGATTGAGATATTCAATTTTTATAAAATATGACTAACGGTCATTTTAAATACAAAAAATTAACGAAAATGTTCAAATTTTGGCACTACGGTGAAAAGTGTGGATGGGCCATATCCTATGAATTTAGGGAATTACCCACAATTTTTACCGTAGAGTCCAAATTGTAGAGCGGTAGTAGTAGAGGCTTGTATTAGGAGGAGAATCGACACAATTTCTTGTTTATTCCTACTTATCAATGTCATAAATCTCTTTTCTCTGCTTTCGGTTCTAAATAGATACAATTTTTCTCGGATTCAAAATCCCTTTCGAATCCATCGTTCGTTTGAGTAGCCGCATCAGATTAATCTCCGCTTCCGTTCGACTAATATTGAGATAGTGTTTTTTGTGTAAACCAATTCCGTGTTCCGCCGAAACGGACCCACCAATACCTTTTAAAGGCGCATAGATAACTTCATTTACTCGTCGAATCAATTCGGGACTATCGTTTGATTTACCCACAATAAAATGGATATTCCCATCCGCTACGTGGCCAAAAGTAAAGAAGTTTTCCACTTCTGCCATTTTAGATAAATCGACCCTCATCCGATTGACTACTTCACCAATTAGTGGAATGGGCAAACTGATGTCAAAATGTTGGTCGTTATTGCATTGAGACACCATTACGTGAACGTCTTCTCGAACTTGCCAAAACCACGCTAAATCGGAAGCATTATCCGCCAACGCCGCATCGAGAATTAATCCGTTTTCCAACGCTGACTCTAATAAATCCTGTAGGCGCAATTTATCTTGTTCGGGGTTTCCGCCCAAACTTTCCAATAAAACGTAGTAATTATAATCGCTCGGTAGGGGAGGCCTGACCGAAGCGGGCGGTCTAGTCATTACTCGGTACGTATCTCGCCAAAATAACTCAAATCCACTCAAGGTGCCCGCTAACCCGCTGTCCATATATTTTAAAAAATCGACCACTTGGTCGTAGTCTTCCAACCCCACAAACGCACTATTTCGACTTTTGGGCGTTTCGACCAATTTTAGAACCGCTTTGGTAACAATACCTAGTGTCCCCTCCGAACCGATGAATAGTTGTTTTAAATCGTAGCCCGAGTTGTCTTTGATAATTTTTTTCATTGAAGAAATGACCGTCCCGTCGGCCAAGACCGCTTCTAGTCCTAGTATTAATTGCCGAGTCATCCCAAAACGGAATACTCGTAATCCGCCCGCATTGGTGGAAATAGCACCGCCAATTTGCGCTGTTCCTTTGGCACCAAAATTTAAGGGAAATAATAAATCGTTGTCTTTAGCTGCCTGTTGGATATTTTCTAAAATGACACCCGATTGTACCGTCATCGTTCGACTTTGCGGGTCAATTTCCTCAATTTGATTCAGCTTTTCCAACGATAGCAACACTTCGTCGCCTTTGGTTTCGGTACTACCGACTAAGTTCGTAAGTCCACCGTAGGCAATCACGGGTTGATTCGCTTCGTAGCAAATGCGCATGATGGCCGCTACCTCTTCGGTTGTTTTGGGCAGTACCATCGCTTTGGCTAGCAATGGTTTTTCCATGTGCCAAATATGGTGGTAGCGTTCTTTCAAGTCGTCTCCAACGAGGAGTCGTTCTTTTCCTACAATTTTGATTAACGCTGCTATTATTCCTTCCATTGAAAAAAAGTTTGGTCCCTTGACACATTATAATCTCGAAAATCACGAAGTGACCCGCCCGCATGACGCAGTCGGGCTGGTTTAACTTGAATAACTCCGTAACCTGTCCCGTATTTTAATCGGGATGAAATGCGGAGAACTTGAACATATACAGGGTCACAACCCTAGAGGGGTTGAACTTTTGCAAAAATTCTCGAAGAACCTGAACTCCCTAAGCCACCATCGTCCCCCCGTCCAAAGGAATCACTACACCCGTCATAAAATTACTCGCCTTCGAGCATAAGAAAATGGCCAAACCTGCCATATCCGTCGGCTGCCCAACACGC
Source organism: Bacteroidota bacterium (assembly GCA_039024375.1). Lineage (GTDB taxonomy): Bacteria > Bacteroidota > Bacteroidia > Chitinophagales > Saprospiraceae > JAFMDF01. The sequence continues at coordinate 18,562 of JBCCQK010000016.1, read as the reverse complement.
TTTAAAGGAATCCCCTGCGCCAATTGTTCAATATCAAAATGCCTAGTCATGTTGCTTGGGAAAAAGCCGGGCGCAATTGCATTGACTAGTACATTATCCTTCGCTAAATTATTGGCCAACACCTGGGTAAGACTGTTTACCGCCGCTTTACTAGCGTTATAGGCAATGGCCTGCAAACCACCCGGAATGGACCCCGCAATGGAACTAATATTGATAATTCTGGACGGATTTTCGGGACTGGCGGCCGCTCTTAATAAAGGTAAGAGTTGTTGAGATAAGTAGAACAAGGACTTGGTATTCAAATCCATTACTTTATCCCATCCTTTTTCGGGATACTCCTCAATCGGTGCGCCCCAACTAACGCCCGAATTATTAATCAAAATGTCCAATTGGGATTCTTCGGATTTTAGTTTATCTGCTAAACCGACGATGTTTTCCATCATCAATAAATTGGTCGGCAAAGCAATGCAAGTACCGTATTGACTCATTTCTTGGACGAAGCGATTGCAGTCTTCCGCCGAACGCGAACTGATATAGACCTTAGCGCCCGCTTCGAGTAGGCCTTGGGTAATCATGGCACCGATTCCTTTGGCACCGCCCGTAACCAATGCGGTCTTGCCTTCTAGGCTGAATAGATTTTCTATCATAAAAGTAGTGTGGATGGTAAATTAATTTTGACCTAAAAGTAGGAATTTAGCGATGGGCATGGAAGGAAACGGAAGTTATTTTCTTGGAAAATGAAATAATTGCCCACTAGTTCAAGTTACGGATAACGACTAGAAAGCGATGCTTTGTCACCATCTCTTTCTTGTATCCTCTTGAAAAGCAGGAGATACTGGCAAAGTATCGCCTGCTTAGGAGGCATGGAGTATTGTCCGCAACTTGGGTTCGTAGATTATGAAGTTATAGAATCACTCATCTTTCTCACCGCCGCAAAATCGTAATATCCCCCTTCAAAAATTCCCCTTCCCGCGTATCTAATCGAAGCACATAATAGTAAGTTCCTTCGGAAAGCGCTTTGCCATCTTGATTGCGACCGTCCCAATCATTATTGTAAGGACTTACCCGATAAAGTACATCGCCCCAACGATTAAAAACGATGAACTCGCTGTCGGGATAAGCATCGGGAGCGGCTTCTATGGCGGGGACCATGAACGTGTCGTTGTCACCGTCGCCGTTGGGCGTAATGGCATTAGGAACGGGGGCTAAACCCACGTCAATTTTTCGAACGGCGCTATTTTCACAACCGTTGACATCAATGATGGTGACGCCTACTTCGGTTGGCCCAACCAAGGCAGCACTAATGGTTGAGCAATCAAAACAATTGGAGAGGTCTTCGGGGGACCAAATAATTTCGGCAATATCGGCGTCGGGAACGGAGGTGATTACCGTTAAATCTACCGTCTGGCCCGTGATTAAATTATCCGAAGATTGTTCGATGGCGACTTCGATAGCATCGGGTTCTTGCAGGGTGAAGATAGTATCCCACTCACAGCCTAATTCGTCCACAATCATTAATTGGTAAGTGTTGGGTGCCAAATCGGAGAAAATGGCAGAACCTTGTGGAGTTTCGGTATTTAGTTGATAATTATAGGGTTGCGTACCACCCACAACGTCTAAAATTTCGAGATACCCGTCGTCCGTTCCGTCGCAGGAAGGCGCTTCCAAAACTAAGTTGGCACTACGAGGTGGATTGATATTTTCACCTACCAGTAGGGTATCGGTATTCACACAACTATTTTCCAAATTAGTAACTTCTAAAATATAATTGCCCGCTTCGTCCACCATCAACGTCGTATTGTTGGAAAGCGTATTGCCCGCCTCGTCGAGCCACGCATAAACGATATTCGAACCAAAATCGGAACCCGACGCATCGAGTGTAATTGACGCATTGGTACAACTTAGCATTCGGTCATTTAGATTAGCTACTTTTGGTAAAGTTCGGTTGTCCGTTACTAGAAGGGTATCTTCGATAACACAGCTATTGGTCAAATCTTCTACCTGCAAAATATACACGCCCGGTGCGCCCACGTCGATGGCTAAATTCTGCGTTTCGGAAAGAATTGTTCCTTCCAACGCTTGCCAATTGATAGCGAGATTATTAACCGTTTCTAGTGTGGTTGGTTGCACATTTACAGATTCGTCCGTACAGACAAAGTCCAAGTCGTTAGGCAATTGAACTACTGGAAAATCTTTGTCTTCCCGAATGCTAATGGTAGCTTCCGATTGACATTGATTGGTGGTGTCGGTGACAATTAATTGATAGTCACCCGCTCGGTTGACCGCCGCAAAAGGCGAATTTTGACCATCAGTAATCTGACCGTTCTCCGTTTGCCACAAATAGATAAACTGAGTGCTCAAAGCAGCATTTCCTGCTTCCAATATTAAGGTTTCTTCTACGCAGGTGAGCGTTTGAACCGTTCCCGTTCCAGCGTCTTCTAAATTAGGAAACTGGACGTTTTGGGTAACCAATTGACTATCAACTAGAAAGCAGCCGTTGTCGATGTTTTCTACGCGAACAGTGTACAGTCCCGCTTCGTTAGCGCTGACGACGGCTTGATTGAGTTCGGAGGTAATGTTACCGTCCGAGGTTTGCCACAAATAGCGATAATTTTTATCTACTTCAACGGTTAAATCTCCCAATAGTGCCGATTCTTTTTCGCAGTCTAATTGCTGCGTTTCTCCTATTTCATAAATGACGGATTCTACATTTTTTTCTACTAAAAAAGTATCACTCGCTTCGCAAAAACTAAGCGTATCGACTACCCGTAAGGTGTAGCTTCCTGGTTCGTCAATGGAAAAATTGAGAATATTCGTAACGGAATCAAAAGCTGGATTATTGGAGGTCCACACGGAACGCAAATGTTCGTTCGGGGTAAAAATAGTTCCCGTAGCCAGCACCGTTGAATCGTTAAAACAAGTAATGATTTTATCGGTTCCTGCGTCGATTTCAATCGGACGACGCAAATCGGTTACTTCAATATTTCGTTTGCCTATACAACCGTTGGCGTTGTTTTTTACTTCAATTTCGTAGTTCCCCGCCGCATCGACCAATAAATCGGGACTATTTCGGCTTCCTAAAATATTCCCTCGGTCGGTCGTCCATTCGTAGGTGCCATCGACCACGTTGATGTTGGTATTTAGAATCACTTGGTTGTTCAAACAAGTAATGATGTCGGGTCGAACAATCTCAATCACTGGTGGATTCAAACTGTCAATGACCATTACCGATGCCGATTGCGTACACAAATTCGTGGAGTCGATGACTTGCAATTGGTAAGTCCCCGCAAAATCAACCGTCAATTCGCCTTCCTCGCTCAGTGCTTCCTTATCATTTAGATTTGTCCATTGGTAGTAAAAATTATCGCCCATTGATAAATCGGTCGGTTGAATGGTCAGGGTCTCGTTCGTACACGTTCGCAAGAGGGTGTCGGGTAGCAAAATGGTTGGTAGAACTTGGTCGGTACTGACCCTAACCGAATCTACGTTGACGCAAAAGTTTTCGGTATTTTCCACCGTCAAGATGTAAGTCCCAGCAGCATCTACGACGGGGTTGAATAAATTTTCGCCTTGCACAATATTTCCTCTAACCGTTGACCAAGCAATGGTCGCTTCGATGTCTGGATTTTGTAGCCGTCCCGCCAATCGTAAAGTATCGCTACAATTCACTTCCGTATCATCTCCCGCATCTACAATGGGTAAAAATCGGTCTTCACGCACTCGAATCACTTCGCTACTGCCTTTACAGCCCGTTGATGAATCTTCGGCAAAAGCGACAAATTCTTCTCCTAGCAAAGCATCTGTTACCGTTAAAATGTTAGTGTCTATTTCCGTTTCGCCAATCCAACGAATGTCCGCTGTAGTAATATCCGAAGTAGCCGTGTAGGTAATTTCATTTTGGGCGCAGTTAATGCCACCGTCGGTTTCAATGGTTAAAACGGGGCGCGCTTTTTCGAAAACAATCACCGTATCGGCACTCGAACAGTTATTCAGCGTATTGGTCACTTGGAATAAAAAAGTATCGGTGGTCGTCACTAGTTGGGTAATGGATTCCCCAATAAGTTCTTGATTTAGGCGACGCCATTCGTAAGCAAATTCGTCACCCGTACTGGTTGAGTTTCCACCTAAAACAAAAGCTAAGTCTTCGGCCCCTTGGCAATAGGTGGTATCTGTTCCCGCATCGGCGACGGGATTATTAATAGACTCAGTAATTAACACCTCGTCTCTCGACCGACAACCATTATTTTGATTCACTACCACCAGACTGTATCTTCCCGCTTGGGTCGTCGTCGTTCGAATAGAATCCGAAACTTTTTCGTTAGCTTCCGTCGTCCATAGGTAAGTGAAATTGTCTCCAATGTCCGACTGACTTCCGTCTAATGTAACCAATTCGGTAGCACAATCTAATTGCTTCGTTGGTCCTGCATTGGCTATTGGTCTCACGGTATCGGCGGGAATTTCGATAGAGTTTAGGCGAGAGCAGTTATTGTTAGGGTTAATTACCCGAATGGTGTAAATCCCCGGTTGAGTGGCTGATAAAATACCCGTCTCGGAAACGACCTCACCGCCAAATCGCCACTGAAATTCGGCGTTGGCCACGTCCGAATCGGCCGTTACACCAACTTGGTTGACCGCACAAGTAAAAATCGTGGGTTCTTCATTTATAATAATCTCGGGTTGCACAATGCTAGAATTGACCCGAACGCTATCTCGATTCACACAACCCGTTTCCGTATTTATTACTTGAATGGTATAAACGCCCTCGGATTCTACGGTTGGATTAATAGTAAGTGCTTGATTTTCGTCCGAAAAAGTGCCGTCTTCGGTAAACCAACGAAACTGAAAAACTCCTTCGTGTTCCGAATTGGCACCATTTAGTTCTACCGTCTGTTGAATGCAAGTAATGGTATCGGGTGCTAAAATTTGGATATTCGGCAGTTCTTGTACAGAAGTTAAGGTCAAACTATCCGTAGTTGTGCAGCCATTCGTCGCCGTTGCGATAGCCACGTACTGCCCCGCTAGTTCGGTTTGAATTTGCTCACTTTCGTTGGTGTTACCGTTAGGGAATTGCCAAGAAAAGCGAGTTGCTTCGGTTGTCGAAGTGGCCAACAATGCCAAAGAAGGAGTCTGACAAGTTAAAACTGAATCGTTGGGAATAGTTAGTTGGGGAGCCACAAAATTTTCCGCAATCGTCACCGAAGAAACGTCCGTACAGCCGTTTTCGGTGTTTTGTACCAATAAGTCGTAAGTCCCGCCAACGTTTACGTCAATCATCAAACCAACACTATCGTCGAGAAACTGTCCATCTTGGGTAAACCAGATATAATTGAAGGCTTCTCCTTGGGAAGAAGCACTACCGTCTAAGGTCAATAAATTGTTAGTGCAATTTAAGGTTTGCGGATTTCCCGCGACGGAAACGGGATTATCTTTATCGGCAGTTATGGTTAGTAAATCGGTGTTTACACAGCCGTTTTCTTCGTTTTTGATATTTAAAATATAATTTCCTGGTGCGTCCACGACGGGTTGGTACGTTTCTCGCCCTCGAATGATTTGCCCCCCTTCGCCGACGAACCAATCAATCGAAAAATTGTCGCCTTGGTCTGAATTGGTAGCATCAATCGTAATCTCTGGTTCGAAACAAGTTAGCACTGTATCGGATAAAAGTCGAATCGTTGGTAAGATAAAGTTGCTATCTACACGGACCGTATCGGTGGACCGACAACCCGTTGTTTGGTTGGTGACGCTCAACGTGTACAGTCCCGCTAGGTCCACCGATGGCGTAGGGGTTCGGGTAGAATTTTGGTCGGAAAAGTTACCGTTTTCCGTCGTCCAATCGTAGGTGAATTGAACGCCTTGTGAGGAAGCCGACCCGTCTAAATTCAGTACTCGACCATTACAATTCAAAGTTTGCGGTGGCCCCGCTTCGGCCGTTGGGAAAATTCGTTGGTCGGTTACTATCACCGAATCTGACGTCGAACAGCCGTTGCTAGCCGTTACTTTTATGACGAAAATACCCGTATCATTCACTGTAATACTCGCCGCTGATAGTGGAAATACTTCGCCATTTTCTGACCACTCAAAGGCCACATTGGGGGTTTCACTGACCGCCGTCAGTTTAGCCGTTGTAGAACGACAATTGATAAATTGGTCCTCGGCCACTAAATCGGGCGCTACAAAATCTGCCGTTATGACCGCCGTATCGCTGGTAATACAACCATTTTCCGTATTAGTAATTTTTAATTCGTAATTGCCCTCATTATCAACTCTTAGCGTCTGTGTCGTTGGAAAATCGGTCGATATATCGGCCAAATTAGTCCACCGTAAATCGAATTTTTCTCCCGCCGAAGAACCCGCACTATTTAGATTCAAGACGGGTTGATTACAGTCCAATTGCCCGCCATTATTGATGACTGCTTGCGGGAGAATACGGTCCGTTCTCACCAAAACGGAGGTCTCCGCTACGCAACCCGTTCGATTGTCGGTGATGTTCAAAAAGAAATTTCCCCCTCGTAAAATCAACGGTTCGTACAAGCCGACCGTAGTATTAATTTGACCCGTATCGGTGGTCCACTCGGTCGTGTAATTAGCCCCTTCAGTAGAATTGGTAGCGTCTAATCGGATGGTTTGATTGGTACAACTTAGAATGTCTGGTTCTGCAATTTCGGCACGCAGTGTTTCGTCCCCAATGACCGCCGTGCCCGCAAAGGTTAAGTCAAATCCAAGACTGTTGGCCGAAAAATTATCTACCAATAAAAAATAGGTTTCTCCTTCGTTGGCTAGGACACTTGAGGAAAATCCCGTCAGAACGGAAGCGGTTAAGTTAAAACTGGCGACGGGATTATCCGCTAGTCCCACGGCTCTACCCAAAATGGGCGGAAAGCCAGATTCGCAACCGATAACAAAGGAATTAGCGTCCGAAGGGCAGGCTCCTCGGTACAGCGAAAATCCGTAGCTCGCTTCGCCTTTGGGCTGAATCATGAACTCTAAAGTCCCCGCTTCTAGGACATCAAAACGGAACCACTTGGATTGAAATTCCTGTCCTCCAACGGAACAACTTGTCTGCGCCTCGTTGGTTTCAAAACCAGGGCCTCTTGACCTAGCAATCGAAATAGACTCGTTGCTACACAACTGCACCGCCCGCACGCAGTCCGCCGTCGAGTCCACTGCTATTTGCACCGTTCCCGTTTGGGCCGTGGACATCATCGCCACACCATCGACGTCAATGGCCGTCGGTGGACCACTGGTCTGAACTAAAGTAGAGTCGCCCACGCTGCCGATAGCTTGGAAGCAGATACTAAAAATGGGGGTGCTATCTTGCAAGACTAATCCCAAATTGTCGAAAGTGTGCCGATAGTCAAGTTCCAATCGACCATTGGCGGTTTGACTGAGGTCAAAATCATTTTGGGTTAAAAATTCAATTTTAAAACTATCGACTTTATCGAATTGTAGAACCGTCGGGTCCCAATTCAAATCGAAAGAGAGGTTTTCTAGAAAGGCCGTATTTTCGGCAAAAACGGGTAGGCAGAAATTTTCCGAAGGGACGACCGTTTGTTCGGCGGGGTCGATGGAAAAAACGCAGGGGTCATCTTCGGGGTCGAGACAAGGGTCGCACACCAAGCCCTCGGAATCACAAAATTCCACGTAAAAGTCCAAAATTTCGCCTTCGTCCGATTTCTCCGTCACTAAATCCACCACTCGCAACGTCCACGTACCGTTCACTCGCCCTCGGTTGAAATCTTCCAATCGTCCTTTGTTGGGGTAAAACGTTCCTGTTCTCGTCCCAATCAGCCCCCATTGTTGGTTATTATCCCATTTGGGAAGGAAATTACCCGGTTGCGATACGGCTGAGTTGGGAACAAAAGCTACATCGAAGAGCGTGTTATCGGTTTGTCCATTGCTTCCTTGCGAAGACGTAATGCCACCAATCAATTGTACTGTATCGCCACTTGGTGAAACCACCTCCATCAAAATATCTCCGACGTATTCGTGCCGAAAAGTGACGCCGATTTTGCTGACGCACTGGTCGGGATTCGCCAAATTATTATTCTGAATATTAAAAATATTGAGGGTAAATTCTTGATAGCCCGTATTGTCTTCAATCAGACCGGGGCATTCTTCGCAAGGACAGGATTCGGCTTGCGCCGATAAAAAGTGAGGAAAACAGAAAAGTAAAAGAAGTAAACATAAGTATTTTAACGCAGATATACTTCGCCAAAACGGTCGGACGAGTGTAGCAAAATCGTTGCTGCACCAAAGCGGAATGATGGGTTGAAGTTCATGGAGACGTATGCTCAAAATGTTCCGTGTTTCTGTGTCTGCTTTTGGAAATCGGTTTACGGATAATTGAACGCAAAGTTATCTTTCCTTATGATAGTAGCCAAACAAAAAAACGCTTTTCCGCAGCTTCGAGACATAACTCAGTGGATTTTGGATTGGAGATGTTGAATTTCGGAGAGTACTGGGAGCTAAGTTTTTCTCAGCATTTCGAGTGCTAAACATAAGATAAACATAAATTTTCGCAAGAAAACATAACAAATCATAACTTCAAACAGCGTAGGTCAGCGTCGAGGTAAAAACTTCGTACAGCCCTAATTTTAAATAGCATTTGAAAACTAGTCCTTATAGACTAATTGGAATCGGTGTATCAAAATTATCAAAATCTGTAATAATTTGTTTGAAATCCGTAGCTAATCTTAATCTGTAGCTTACTATTTTTTTAGCTACGGATTTTTATCACTTTTTCACCTGACCCTCTATACAAAATAGTCAATACTGCTACTAGAGATTGTCAATGCTACCGCTCGAAAAAAACTTTATGGACTCTATTAGCTGTATGTACTTTATGGTAAAAAAGTGCTAAGTAGTTACAGAAAAATTTTTAAAATTTTATTAAACGATTGCGTCTAATAAAAAACTAACCTACTTCTGCTTTATTAAACGAAATCGTCTAATAAAATGCCAAAATTAGTTGCCAAAAAACAAGATTGGATAGATTTAGGGTATCGCTTGTTTTCCGAAAAGGGGATAGCGGGTATTGTTATCGAAAAGATGGCGGCTCAATTGGGGTGCAATAAATCAAGTTTTTACTGGCATTTTAAAACGAAAAAGGACTTTGTGGCGGAGATGATAAGGCATTGGATTCGTACGGAAACTGAACAGATAATCGAAGCGGTCGAAAGTGCAGCGCAGCCAAAAGATAAGTGGACCATTTTCTTACAGATAGCCTTTAAAAATGACCCTTATTTGGAATTTATTTTCTTTTTAAAAAGATACGCTCAAAAAAATAGAGAAGTACAACGCATTATCGACCAAGTGGATGCGAGGAGATTAGCGTTTACGGCTCAATTGTTAGCAAAGAATGGTTATTCTAAAAAAGAAGCTGTGGTGAAGGCTCGAATTTTCTACAACTATTTAATCGGCTATCACGAAATGCTACGGAATAAAAAGCAGTCAAAAGAATATTTGTCCGAAGTGAAAGAGGACCTGCAGCATTTTCTGGTGCTATGAAATAGAAGTGGTTCTTTGACAATTTTTGCAAACGTTCAACCAGCCCGACTGCGTCATGCGGGCGGGTCCCTTCGGGATTGTTAGGCCCGAGTTAGCCCGAATCTCCGCATTTCATACGGAGTTATTCAAGTTTAACCAGCCCGAATGCCTTCGGGCGGGCGGGTCACTTCGTGATTTCATGGGGTGCAAAAATTGTCAAAGAACCATAAAAGTTAAACGTTTACAAATCCTGAAAGGATTTAACTCAAATAACCCCCAGATAAAATCTGGGGAAAATGGCTGAAAACGAAGTAAGAATCCTGAAGGGACCCGCCCGACTGCGCATGCGGGCTGGTTCAACTTGGGATGTTCAGTTTTACTTCTTACATACTGTACCTACGACACAGTCAGAATTGGGCTATTTACCAAATTTTCTACCGATATAAAGTACCTAGCGGCACTTTTGCCCAAATCTATGCCTACGGCAGCTTCTTAAACTTTACCATGCAACTCAAAAACAAATTTCTGATAATAGCTGGTCTATTGAACCTCGGCGTTTTCTTTTTGCATTTAATCGGCGGACAAGTAGATTTGGTGGACTCGATGCTCGAAACGACATTGAGCCTTGAAGAAAAGTCCCAGTTAGTCGGTGCATGGCATTTAGTGACCATTATTCTCTTGGCTACTTCATACGTATTGCTGTCTGCGGGATGGGGAAAACGGTACGCTCAAAATGTGGACTTAATAAAGTTAACGGGACTCCTAAATTTATCCTTTTGTTTGCCCTTTTTGGGCGCAAGTATGTACTATCATTTATTCGTGCCGCAATGGGTTTTATTTTTACCCATTGGCCTGTTGACTTTATTTGGTGTCAAAAAGGGGAATAAACCTTTGACTTAATAGGCAATTTAGAAAATTACCCACAAATTTCTTTCCTTTTCTAGCTATTCTCTTACACAGCGTGTATATTTGTCTCGATCAGACTTTCCTTTGTTCCCTCCTTTAGTCTGAAATTCCCTTTAATCTTTCCACATCGTTTCCACACCTACTAATTATTCCAATCCCTCCAGTTGGCCTAGCCAATCCTTCATTTTGATAAAAACAAAGAACTAATCAGAATGAAGGCTCACACCGTCTATTGTGAGGCTTATTAAGAATGAAGGGCTATCGCTCTTTGTATTTCTACGAGTCTCTACTCCCTCAATGAAATCCGTACGGACAAGCCGGTCTCTGCGCTCTATTCTGAAAAGTTAAAAACAAAAACAATGAACAAGCCCTGTCGTCTGGCAGTAGCCAAAGCTGTGCTATTTGCTATTTTTAGTCTTACCTTTCTCCTCCCTTCTTTTTCTCAAGTATATGAGGCGGAAAATGCCCTCTTGTCTGGCCCCGTTATTGATACGGGCAGGATGTCCAGTAATAACCAGTTTATTGACTTTATTAATCCGACTTTGGATTATGTAGAATGGACAGTAACGGCGACTGAATCGGGCAATTATGAGCTGACCTTTGGGTATCAATTGGGGGCGCCCGCTGGTCGTCCGCTAGAATTGCAAGTAAATGGAACGGTGGTGGAAAATAGTTTTGATTTTCCAAGTACAGGTTCGTGGTTAACGTGGAGTACCATTGCAACGCAAGTACCATTAAACGCAGGGCAGAACACCATTCGCTTGACAGCGATTGGACAGTCGGGAGCAAATTTTGATTACTTAGGAGTTCAATCGACGGGAGGCAATCCGCCAATGGCCAATCTACAATACAAAATCAATTTTACCGATACCATCAATAATAGCCCTGACGGTTGGCTAAGCGATATTGGCGAGGGCTATGGTTTGAAAACCAACGGTTTAACTTACGGATGGGTAGTGCCTAATACGACTACTCCCGTTGTTTTGACCCAATATGCCAGAGACCGAGGGCCTGGTTTTGCGCCCGATATTTTACGCAGAACACTACAGCATATGAATCATCCTGACGTGGCGGACGTGGATGGGGCGTGGGAAATAGAGTTGCCCAATGGCGACTATCGAATAGCGGTGCAAGTCGGTGATGTAAACCCCGAAAATACCGAAAACACCCAGCATATTGTGCGGGCAGAAGGAACACCGCTGGTAGATTTGATTGCGAATGTTGGAGACTTTGGCGTACTCAATGCCGTTAGAAAAGTCACCGTAGCGGATGGTAAATTGACCCTAGATGGTTTGACGGGTTTTAATACCAAAATCCATTACGTCATCATCGAATCAGTGGGTAGTTTGGCAACGCCCGTTGTTTTACAATCAACGCCACGAGATGGTCAATTGGAAGTATCGTTAAATGCTTCTATTTCGGCCAATTTTTTAAGCCTACCCAACGTCAGTCAAAACGGGGCAACGAGTTTGGATAATAGCACCATCAATCAAAATACTGTCCAGTTATTTGAAGTAACGAGTACGGCAGATTTACCTGTGAGCGGTACAGTCAACGGAACGGGCGGGGGAGATGCCGTCAATTTTACGCCCACTGCAACGCTGAAGCCAAATACCACCTACCGTTACTATATCAACGGCGTGAAAGACTTAGCGGGAGTGGATATCTTACCCTATTCGGCGGTTTTTAGAACGGGCAACGATATTGATAATAATACAGGAAATTTGGACGATGTGAGTTTTGTGAGTGCGGGGGCAGTAGCGAATAATGCTAAATACACCTCTTTAGTGATTGGTCCAGATAATAAGTTTTACGGTTTGGTGATTAACGGAGACATTCACCGTTGGGACATTGCCGCCAATGGTACGTTGACCAACCAATTGACCCTATCCGATTGGAAATCAGGTTATCCAAACAGAACGGCAATTGGACTAACTTTTGACCCCAATAGTACCGCCGATAATCTTATCGCCTACGTTTCGCATTGTTCGGGTGGATTGAGCGGTGCGCCCGAATGGGATGGCAAATTGTCCAGAATTACAGGAAATAATTTACAAAACGAAGAAGTCCTGCTCACTCGTTTGCCCCGTTCTGTCCGAGACCATCTGACCAATAGCATTGCTTTTCGACCGAACAAACCCGATGTGTTGTACTTTTTACAAGGCAGTAATTCGGCGGGTGGTGCGCCCGATGGCGCTTGGGGTAATCGTCCCGAAAGGCTCTTGACCGCCGCTTTATTGCGCTTAGATTTGACCAAATTACCCGCCGATTTGCCGCTGAACGTAGAAACTTCTATGAATCAATCAGTCATCAATAATGCGGATATTAATTCTCCAACTTTGAGTGATGATACCTACAATCCGTATTATGTAGATGCGCCTTTGACTATCTACGCTACGGGAATGCGTAACGCTTACGATTTGATTTGGCATAGCAACGGACAGGCTTATGTACCGACCAATGGAACGGCGGGCGGTTCGTTATCTCCCGCATCTGTAGCGGGTACTCGACGCATTGACAATACTTTTTATAATGGACAAACTATTCCTGCTATTGGGCCGAATGAGGTGCAACACGATTGGTTATTTCGAGTCAATCCTGCGAATCCACTCGGTTATTATGGTCATCCTAATCCACTAAGGGGTGAATTTGTGTTAAACCGAGGACCTTTAGACGAAGGTGATTATCCCAATACCATCACGCCCGACGCCAATTATCGAGGGGCAGCCTACGATTTTGGGTTTAATAAATCGCCCAACGGCGTTATCGAATATCGAAGTGCGGGCAATTTGCAAGGGGCTATTTTGGTCTGTCGATACAGCGGTGGAAGCGATATTATTGCGCTGTTGCCCGACGGCCCGAACGGCGATGTAGCTACCGCTAAAATTGGTATTCCTGGATTTACGGGTTTTAACGACCCCTTGGATTTAATTGAAGATACCCGTAATGGGAACCTCTACGTATCGGATTTTGCGACCTCTCAAATCATTTTATTGCGACCTGATAATAACGTACCCGGTCGATTGACGGTCAATCCCGAACGAGCCATTGCCGAAACGCCCGTTAGTACCACCCAAGATTTTACCGTCAACGTCTCGAATACGGGCGGTGCAGTGGTCAATAATATTACGTTTAGCATCAACGGGGACGATGCCGACCAATTTAGTTTGACGGGTAATACTGCCCTTGGTAGTCTGCCCATTTCTGATAGTCGAACCATTAATCTACGTTTTAGTCCGACCTCCGCGGGGCCGAAGTTTGCCCAATTATTGGTGGAGTCGAGCGAAAACTCGGTAGTCATTAATTTAAGTGGTTTGGCTACCGACGGCGAACCGTCTTTGCAATGGGTGTTGGATGCTCAATTTGGTCAAAATAAAATTGACGTAGGAGACGATAATCCTGCTACTAACATTATCAACCAAACGGACTTTGCTGCGCCCCTTTTGGGGAATGAAATCGTTGCCCCTACTTTCACCACGGCGGATATAACTTTGCCGATTAGCATGGAAGTATTGGGCGTTTATGGCCCTGCGCAAAATGGGGCAGTCACCACTTTTGGTTGGTACGAAGCGGGTAATCCCAATGCTCGACAAGCATTATTTGACATCAATAATTCGCCCAATGGAAATAATCGAGCTTTGAATCCTAACGTGGTGGGCAACCTCAATTTTAACGCTGGTACGCCCATTTTTGGCTTTTACAGTCAATGGCCTGTTTTCAATAATCGCATTCTTTATTCCGAAGATGGACTGAATACTTTTACGGGCAATATTCCCCACCACGTCCGAGTTTATCCCTATCCCGATGAGGAAAACGCTTATATCCTAGCGACCGAGGAACACATTTCGGGCTTTGATTATCAAGATATTGTGGTTTTGGTGCGCAATATTCGCCCCGTTGGGAATGGTGGATTTTTGACACTAGAAAATAGAATAGTAGGGAATAGTGACGTACAAGTGGACTTACCATTCAACGATATTTTGACCTTCCACCGCATTCAAAATGTAGGGGTTCACCAGTTTCACGATACCAATGTATTGCGCTTAGAAAATGATGGCGAATCCGATTTATTAGTCAATGATTTTGTGATTTCTGCTAACAATAGTTTTCGCATCAGCCAGATTTTGGACGCCAACGGTAATACCAAAGCGACCAACCAACCCGTAAGTATTCCGCCCGATAGTTACGTGGATGTCAGTATTGAATTTTTTGATAATACCAACCAAAAGGTACTCAAATTTGAGACCTTGACCATCAATCATAATGGTACTAATTCGCCCACTACGGTACAACTCAACGGAGCGATTATGCAGCGTCCCGAAGGTGGGAGCGAGATTTCTGCTAAGCAAATCATTGACGTATTTGGCTTTGAAACCAATATTTTATCCAGAATTAATATTAACGGCGAAATTCAGGATGATTTTACCGTCCAAGCGGGGTCTCGCTATCCCACAGACATTGACGTTAATAGTGGTTTGTACGGGGATTTGATTGTCAGTCGGTTCTTCCAAGCTGCTGACCCCAATAAGGAAATTACCGCCACGCAATTGGCGGCCTTTCACGGCTGTTGTGCGGGTGAAATTAGAACGGAATTGATTAACCACAACGTTGACTTTCGGCATAAGGGCGAATGGGGGCAAACGCTTTACCCTCGTTTGAATAGCAATACCGACGTGGTGGCGTGGAACAACGTCCTTGCACCGACTAACGCCGAAGCGGGCCCCATCGTGATTGCAGGCTACAGCACTAATTCCAATAATGCCCAATTGGGCGTGCGGGCCTTTAAAGCTAGAGACCCACAGGGCAATATTATTCCTTACACTTACCTCGTGCTACAAGACAACGTGAGTACGGGCGGCTGCGGTGCGGGTTCGGCCAATTGTGATTGGAACGACCAAGTGATTTTATTCCAAAATATTCGCCCCGCCAACGAACCGTCCGCCCTCGGCATTCCCGACCAAGAACTGGTAGAAGAACAAAATTTCGAAATTGATTTATCACAATATTTTGATAGAGGCTATGCGGGCAATCAGTTCCAGTACAGCGCTACTTTGAGCAACGGCAATCCTTTACCCAACTGGTTGACCCTCGATGCCGCAACGGGTGGTTTGAACGGCGCCACACCAACGGCACCCAATACCATTACGGTAGCCGTGCAAGTCGTGGACGAAAACGGAGTGACGCTGACCGACGAATTTGTGCTAACGGTGACGGCGGACAATGGCAACGGTGGCGACCTAACCACCGAAACTTGCGGCGGCGGAACGACCATTATTTACGGCAACGGTACGATTGAAATGCGGGGGCAAATCGGGCAGCAATATTTCTTTCAAGTATTGGACGAAAGCTGGAATACGGTCTTTAATTGTGGTTGGGAATGCGGTCGGCTAAAAATAGCGACCAATTTACCCGATGGATTATACCGAGTGTACATTCGAGATGCCAATAGAACCGTCATTTGTGAAACCATCATCACTTTGGCAAGTGGTAATACGGGCGGTGGCGGCGACCCCGATATTGATGGAGATGGATTCCCTGCCAGTCAAGACTGTAACGACAATGATGCGAATTTAACAGTTACTGGAGCGGCTTGTAACGATGGCGATGTCAACACTGAAAACGATGTCGTACAAGCGGATTGTACGTGTGCAGGAACATTCATTAATAACGACCCCGATAATGATGGTGACGGCTATCCAGCAAGTCAAGATTGCGACGATAACGATGCGAATTTAACCGTAGCGGGACAAGTCTGTGACGATGGCGACGCTGCGACCAATAACGACGTGATGCAAGCTAATTGTACTTGTGCGGGCACGCCGATTGACAATAATGACCCCGACAACGACGGCGATGGTTTTACGGCGAGCCAAGATTGTGACGATAATGATGCAAATTTGACGATTGTGGGGGCAACTTGCGACGACGGTGATGCTTCGACCGTCAACGATTTGGTGCAAAGCGATTGTACTTGTGCGGGTACGCTCGCCAACGGTGGTGGCACCGTCACGGAAACTTGCGATAATGGCACTTCTACCGTCACTTACGGCAATGGTACGATTACGATGGCAGGTGGCAGTTTCTACCAAGTGCTGGACGCCAATTGGTCGGAAGTATTCAATTGCGGTTGGCAATGTGGCAATAGTCAAACCGTCAACGGACTAGCCGAAGGGACGTATCGGGTGTACATCAAAGGGGGCGACTATGCCGTCATTTGCGAATTGGTGATTGACCTCAACGCTGGAAATGGCAATAATGACCCCGATGCGGACGGAGATGGTTATTCCGCCAGTCAAGATTGCGATGATAATGACGCCAACATAACTGTAGCGGGTGAAAGTTGCGATGATGGTGATGCTACGACCAATAACGATACGGTGCAAGCGGACTGCACTTGTGCGGGAACGCCGATTGATGCGAACGACCCCGATGCGGATGGAGACGGCTATCCCGCCAGTCAAGATTGTGATGATAATGACGCCAATTTAACCGTTGCGGGCGAAAGTTGTGACGATGGCGATGCCACGACCAATAACGATACGGTGCAAACCGATTGTACCTGTGCGGGAACGTCCACGAGTGGCGACGGCACGATTACGGAAACCTGTACCAATGGCACTTCCACCGTCACTTACGGCAACGGTTCGATTACGATGACGGGCGGCAGTTTCTACCAAGTGTTGGACGCCAATTGGTCGGAAGTTTTCAATTGTGGCTGGCAATGTGGCAATAGCCAAACCGTGAGTGGATTAGCGGCAGGGGCGTATCGAGTGTACATCAAAGGCGGCGATTATGCCGTCATCTGCGAATTGGTCATTGACCTCAATGCGGGGAATGGCGGCGGAAATAGTGGTGGCAACACCGACCCCGATAATGATAACGACGGCGTTTCCGCCAGTCAAGATTGTAACGATAACGACGCCAATTTGACGACCGTTGGGGCCACTTGCGACGACGGCAACGGCGGCACCATCAACGACCAAGTGCAAGCCGATTGTACTTGTGCGGGTACCGTCCCCAACACGGGCGGCAACGGCACGGAAGTCACCTGTGATGACCTCACCATCACCTACGGCAACGGCACGGTAGCGATGGTCGGCCTCGCCAACACCAACTACTATTTTAAAATCAACGATGTCAACGACAACTGGACGCAAGTTTTCGGCTGTAGCTACGAATGTGGTAGCCAACAAACCGCCACGGGTCTCGGTAATAGCACCTATCTAGTCACCATTTACAACGCCGATTGGACGGAGCATTGCGCTACGCAAATTATGATGTTGGACGCCCCCAATGCAACTACCGCCAGCAATAGGCAGCGCCCCCAACTGGATTTGACGGCTTTCCCCAAAGCTCGTACCGTCGCCTTGCAATGGCTGACCAATAGCGGCTACAAAGCCACCCGTTTTGATGTGGAACGTTCTACGGATGGCGTCCATTTTACGACTTTGCAGCAGCAAGTTAATCAAGAATGGGGCGAGGATTTGGCTTTTCATCAGACCATTGACTTTGCGCCTACGCACGGCACGAACTATTATCGTATTAAGGAGACTTACCTCGACGGGTCGGCTGCTTATACGGCCGTGCAAGGGGTGGATTTTGGGATTGATTTGGGGGCGGTTTCGGTTTTTCCGAATCCTGCTGGTGGGGTTTTGTTTGTTGATTTGGCGGCTCATACGGGTAAACAGGGTAGCTTGCAGTTAGTCAATCAGTTTGGGCAGACGGTGCAAGCAGTGGATTTGGCAGCTATTCCCGATGGTTTGATTCGACTGGATTTAGGGGATGTTTTGAGTGGGGTTTATTATTTGCGGGTTTCGGTTGTGGGGCAGCGGGATTTGGTTCGGAAGGTTTTGGTTTTGGGGGAGTGAAGGTTATTACTTATCTTGCTAGACGCCACGAGAAATACTTAGACTGTCACAAATTATCATTTGTAAGGTTTGAAGGAATATTCTTTGTTTGTTTTACTAAAAACCATAATATTTACAATCATTCTTGAAAAACTGCACCATTAAATAACAATCTAGTTCGTACTCATTAAGTACTATACTTTCAGAGTAGGATAGTATTTTTATCTAAATCAAACTAAACACAAAAGTTATGGCTGGTGAAATTGCAGTTAAATCAGGAGACCATGGACAAAAAATAGTAAGAGAATTATTGAAGCTTTTAG
>JBCCQK010000015.1:0-39326 GCA_039024375.1 Bacteroidota bacterium | reverse complement strand
GAAAAAACTGCATCTACTGCTCCTTATATTTTTGGGATTAATTTTCGCAAGTGAACCAAGTTTTGGTCAAGAATA
This sequence comes from Bacteroidota bacterium, assembly GCA_039024375.1. Classification (GTDB taxonomy): domain Bacteria; phylum Bacteroidota; class Bacteroidia; order Chitinophagales; family Saprospiraceae; genus JAFMDF01. The sequence goes on along the minus strand of JBCCQK010000015.1, from coordinate 39,251 downwards.
CCTGTCCGCACCTACCCACCCCACCCACTATTTTGATTTTAAAGTAGGACAAAAAGTGTACGTTTTCGGGGATAGAGTTAATGTCCGAGACGTGCCTACTACCAAGGGGCACATCCTCACCACCCTTTCCGTGGGCGCAATTGTAGAAGTAGTTGAGGTATTGACCATTGAAGACCAAATGCCGATTATTGTCAATGGTTTGGAAGGTCCGTGGGTGCGCGTCAAATACGACGATTCGGGAGCGAGTGGTTTTATTTGGGCGCCTCTACTCACCAGTATTGGCTTACCAACGCCACATTACACTTACCTGTTTGGCTTGGTCAAAGCTGACGAAGAAAAACTATATGGTCAACTTCGAGCAATCAAATACAATGACATTTGGGAAAAAATAGACTTTGAAGCAATTGGCGATTTGGAGCATTTTTTAGTACACGCTCGAATTTACGGAAATAGAGGCTATAAGGCTTTTGACCATATTATCGAACTTCATTTTGAATCCTCCGAAGGCATTCACGGCTTGGGACACCTCACTTTTTTCAACTCGCACGACGGTGTTTACTATGCTGGGCGGCATTTACAACACGTAAATAACGATTACAAGCAAACGTATAACCACTTAGTTTACCCTAATGACAAGGGCGGTCAAACCAATCGGATTCTAAAACGTAAAAAGGTTTTTATTTCGGATGATATTGGTAACCGAGAAATAACGGAAACGCTAACGGTTTGGGACTGGCACGAAGCGTTGGAAAAATTAGTGCGAGTAAAGCAATAGTGACTATGGAAAAACCTAGCATCCTTTTAGTTTTAATGTTATTAATTGGTCTCCATTTCATCAACGCACAAGATTACGTCTCGCTAGTCAAAGTCCAAAAAGATGGAAAATATGGCTACCTCAACGACGAAGGAAAAGCCATAATTCCCTGCGAATACGACATTATTAGCAACTTTCATCAAGGGTGGGTAGCTGCCACTAGGGATAACTATTGGACGTACTTCAATGCACAAGGCGATACGGTGTTGGATATAGGAACTCGTTACACCTTCTGCGGAGATTTCCAAGACGATGTGGCTTTCGTGACCACGCAACCCGTGACAGTGGATAGTAGTGAGAATTGGTGGACTGTTTCAAATACCGTACTCGAATTTATCAATAGAAAGGGACAAAGGATTTTCAGACAACCTAATCACTGGAATATTGCCTTTAAGCATCCCTATGAAATGGCTTTTTTCGATGGTATGCTGATAGTTAGTACGACTTTTTTGCCCGGTAATTATCAAATGCACCACGGCTATTTTGACAAAAAGGGACAGCTTGTACTGCCCTTTGAATTTCGCCGCCAACATCGATATATCGAAAATTTTTCGGAAGGTCTAGCAGGAATTGGCATTGCTACTATAGAAGATTACGATTTACCTGATGAAACGCAGGGTTTGTACGGTTTTATTAATAAAAAAGGAGGCTGGGTGATTCCACCAAAGTACCGAGAGATTCAACCGTTTCGCTACGGGGCGGCTTTGGTCAAAGACCCGTCTCCCGATTTAAAATTCCCGCGCTATTTTTTGATTAACAAACAAGGAAAGTCTATTTTCGGACCTACTGAAGAAACGGCACAAAAGTATTTGCGAGATAGCATAGTGGCTATTTACAAAAATGGTCGAGATTCAGTTGGCAATAGAGATTTTAAGTCGATGAAAGTGGCGTTGGCTAAAACAGATGGTACGATGATTACCGATTATGTCTTCGGCGGACTTCGGGCGGGAATTGGCCCAAAAGCACTTTGGCGAGCAAGGATAAAATTACCAGACGGTAAATTGTCAAAAGTGGGTTTTGTGAACGACCGAGGCGAATTGGTCATTCCTTACCAATACGAAGATAGCCGCAAGGGGTTTGAAAATGGCTTGGCGATTGTGCAGGTTGAGGTGGATGGTATTTGGCAAAATGCGGTTATTAATGCCAATAACGAAATGGTGCGACCACCCGAACCTAAAGCGAAATATTATCTTCGAGGCGGAGTGATTTTACACTACGAAGGTGAGGCACCCGATGACCCTTTTGGTTGGAATTATTATAATAAAAAAGGACAGTTGATTGACTTTTCGGGGTATCGGATTCGGGAGTCTTTTCAGTATGTGCCTGTTGTTTTTGAGTAAAACTTGTTTTTTTGACGCTGACAAACGCTGTTTCAGTTATGACCTGCCCGAATGCACGGGCGGGCGGGCTTTTTATGTTTTCTTTTCTAGCGTACTTCTCGAACACGTGATTAAAAGAAACATAGCTAAAACGTGACTACTTACCACCCTGCACTGAAAACGCCAAAACAGTCAATGCTACTGCTCGAAATAGTCAATGCTACCGCTCGAAAAAACTTTATGGACTCTATGAACTTTATGGACTTTATGGTAAAAAGAGTGCTAAGTAGTTACGCTAAAACATAATTTAAACAGCGCCTTTCAGCGTCAGAAAAAAAAATAAAAACATTCTACAAATATGAGTTCCATAACTGGCATTCGCATCCTCGCCAAAAAGGATAAAATCCTTCGTTTCCGAACGTTTTTATTGCATCAAGATGTACAAAAACTACCCAGAACGCACGGATTTGGCGTAATGGTATTATTGGATAAAACGTATGGAAAAGAAGACTGCCCGTTAATGAAAGATATTGGTAAAGTGGATTTGGATAAAACCCTGCAATACGGACAAAAATACGTCACCAAGCTCGAATTATCCGATTTTGAAAATTTTCCGCTAACGCCCGAGTTTTTACAAAGTGGCAACTATCTGGATGATACAACGCAACAATTTACCAACGAAGAATGGCTACCTCAAGCCGTTCACGAAATGGAAGTAACGGACAAAAAGTGGTTGGAACACCTTACCGTCGGGCAAACTTGGGAAACTGCTTCTTGCGACTTGGATAGTCCGTTTTGGCGGTTGACGAAGTTATCCGATGCGACACAGTGTTACCAAGTTTTTCAAAGTAGAGCAGACCGAAAATGGACGGTGGAATACGGCAAGGTGGGCAAAAAGCCTAAGATTTTAAAACCTCGTTGGACGAATATCCATTTCGCTTTATCTGCTATCAAAAAGAAGTTATCCAAATCAGGTGGCTACAAAATTCAGTACCAAAATTTTGATACCGATTACGATATAGAGCAAAAATTATTGAGCAGCTATGCGGGAAAAGCCAATCTGAATACACGTGAAGGGAGACAGTACGGTTTGGAAAAAGCTATTTATGAACGCAATCCCAAGCAAGTCGCAAAGCTGATTGAGTTGGGAGTCGATTGCAACGGTCGAACGGGCAAAAAAATACCTTTGGAGATGTTGACCAATCCCGTCAAAAGTATGAAAAAGACCTTAGCCTGTGCCAAACTTTTGTTGGATAATGGCGCTGACGTTAACCTAAATACGCCTATTATTAGCCTATTTTTAAATAAAAAAGCCCTTCCGTTGATTGAGATGCTCCTAGACTACGGTGCAGACCTTACTAAAACGGATAAGCATAACGAAGATACCGCTTTGCATTTGGCGGTGCTGTTCGGTCCCGAAAGAACGGCTTTGGCTTTAGATAACGGGGCTGACCCCAATCAAAAAAGTCGAAGAGGACTAACCGCCAAAGAATACTTGATGAAATTTAAGAATCGGCCTAATCAAGCAGCAGTTTTACAAGTTTTTGAGGAGCGAGGGCTGTAGTTAAATGTAACGTAACTCTCCGAGTTGCGCATTAGACTTTTGTAAACAATTACATGAAAAACTATGGAACCAACCGAAGTCCATTTTCAAATACAAGCCTTTATTGAACTAGTGAAAAATAGCGCTGATAGCGGCGTAGAAATTGACAAACGTCAAACCAATATGTTCGATAGGTTTTTAACTGAACCCGATTTTCAGAAAAAATTTGGTCAATTAACCCGAAAAGAAATTGACAAACTAAAAGTCTCCAAGAATGTAACGATTAGTCAAGACCAAGAAATCGCTTTTTCTCTTTTTTGGCCGAGGGTAACTTGGTCTAGAGCGGATAAACAGTTCAGTCAACCCGCACTAACGGGAGGCTTCGTTTTTAGCGATGGGGTGGCTATGCTGACGGAGCGCACCGATGGGTGGAAAAAAAATCAGGATAATTTTTTAGAATACGAAAAAGAAACAACTAATGACCAAGCACTACTCGACCAATTGCTTTGGTTTGAAAGCCCTACTGCACCGATTAGCGTGGAATTATACGCCCCTTACTACGGTTGTGTTTTACCTAATGACCACAGCTTTCCTCACGATTTTTACTTCTACGATGATGGCTTAATGTACCAACTGCCTTTCAATGGTTATCAAGAGTACATCGAGGCACTACTAGCCAATGCTGCGGTTCAATGTTGGCAGTATTTTTACGTCCCTCCACAAGAATTGGTGCGAAAAAATAAGGGCTTAAACTACATGACCACCTTTCTAAGAATCAATACCCAATTGGCGGAAGATTTTCACATTTTTGAATATAATCCTACTTACACTTTCGATAGATTGGATATTATTCACGAATATTTACAACGCGTCGTTCGATTTTTACCTTTGGCTTTTCCAACGCTCAATTTTGACCATCAAAAAGCATATTTGAAAGAGTTAAACCAATTAATGTAAGTATGTAACCATCTCCTTCCATCGAGAAGTCCTCACCATTTTCGCTGATATAATTGAAAAGCACCAATTGGAAGTGGAGATAGAAGAAGGATATAGCGTTACCTTAATGAATGAGTCGATAAAGCTAAGATTTGTGTACAATATAATGCTTTACAGAGGTGATTTTCGACCAGTATTGTTGAAAGTGGACGACGATTATTATGCCATTGGCCTGGAGGAAATTGTTGATTACCTATTTCCAGAAATATCAAAAGCTGACCTACACCCGGAGTACCCCATCGGTACGGTGCGCTTTTTTGCCCAATTATTTCGCAAAGAACTACGACCGATTTTATTGGGCGATTTTCATTGGTATGAAGGTTTGAAAGCTAAAAAGTTGTACGAGAATTGCTTGATGCAGGAGTTTTGGAAGTTGGATAAAGAACACCCTATTCGCCAGAAATTCTGGCAGGGAGATAAAACTTGGCGAACGGATTTGGCAGCCTATGTTGAAGGAAATAGTATTCCATTAAAACACCCTAAACCAACAAGGGTTTTCTTATAAAATTGGTTAGGCCACAAATGTAGTCGGTGCGCTGCACCTCTGATGAAAAAACAGCGCAAAAAGTAGATACAAATGTGGTCGATGCGCTGCATCTGTCATTATAATCCCCATTAGGGGCGACTATATTTGTATCAAGCACGTTTGTTATACTTTATTAACTCAAAGGTGCAGCGCACCGACCACATTTTTACAGCAAAACATTTTATGAGAAAACCCTACTAAACTAACTGAAAAATGAGCTTATTAGTATATCCTTACTTGCGAAACTTTAATGACGATTCTATTATGGAATTAGATACGATAGTCGGTGATAACTACTCCGGTTTATTCGGCTTGGAAAATTGGCGCCGCCGTGTTTGGGCAGCAAAATCATTAGTCGAAATGGGCTGCGAAATATTGCCCTCCTTACGCAAAGGAGATGTTTACGCCGAAGGTGCAGAACTTTTGCAATTGGAGCGAGAGTTAAAGAACGTGCTACGCCGATTGGATGACTTAGTACCGTTGTTAAAAGTAGACGCTAATAGTTTGTATTATAGGATTCAGAACGCATTAGAAGCTATTCGAATTGCCAGGGATTACCCGAACGGTGGCGTTTATATTGGCTAGCAAAGTAGTCAGACAAAATCAATATTATACTTTTTTGACAGGATTTCAGGATTTACAGGATTCGTAAGATTAAAAAACCTTGTCTGAAGAATTTACATTAAGTATGAGAAAAGCATTATTCTTTCTACTTTTCATTGGAACCCAACTCTTATCTGCCCAAACCTTCACCGAAGCTCCCTATTTCAACGACTTTGAAGGCGTAAAGGGGAGTGCGATTGCGGTGGCTGATTTCAACGGAGATACTTTTCCCGATTTCTGGATAACTGGTGAAAAGACCTACGTAGAGCGTTCTTCTAAAATCTACCTAAACGATGGAAAAGGGCAATTTACCGAGTTAGCCGATACACCTTTCATCGGTGTGGGCTGGGGAGGCGTAGCCATTGGGGATGTCAACGGCGACCAGTTGGTGGACTTATTGATTGCTGGTTTAGGAAAAAATAAGCGTAGGAAAGGAGAATTTAATATTACGAGATTGTATTTGAATCAGGGGAAGTAGTAAATATCACAGCGTCTTGATTTTAAGAAGAGTAGCCCCTTTTCTACGATAGTCTTCGAAGTATTTAATTAATGCTTCAATTGCTTCCAAAAAAACTTGCGGTAGAAAGTCATTAGGAACGTAAGGGTAATCAATTTGTTGATAATAGTTTGGATTAGCCATTAATACGCTTCCTAATTCCTTCAAACTTTTGAGGAAAGTGTCTATTTCTAAATATTGCCCGTGTACGGCTTCGTTCCAATAATCCAAAAAAGATAAATCTACATCGAGCGCTCTTTCTAGCTGATGCAACAAGCGGTCATCCGTTTCGACTTCCGACCAATCTAAGCCGTATATTACGTTGTCTAAACCACTACGAGTGTCGAAAAATATAGATTCAATGGCTTTCTGAATAGTTGTATTTGTATAAAATTGGAATTGGATTTCCATTAGGCAGGTTAAATGGATTAAGACTCAATTAGTTCTTTTAACAAAGATAACCAAAATTATCATGGAATTCCCCTGTTACATTTTCCCTCGCACTTCCTTCAATTTCATTGTCATTGAAGTGGCTTTCTTTTCTACCCAGTCGTCGTATTCTATAATCGCTTGCTGTCTGTGTTCCTCTGTGATATAGCCCTCTTCTACTATTTGGTCTAGACCTGCTACTTTTGACCAAATGCCCACCTTCGCTTGAAAATTATCAGCCCCTTTTTCGTAATATTCGTTGGAATCAAAGACAGCAACTTCTTGCAAACCAACTTCGGACATCATTGTGGGCAAATCTTCGGCAATCCGATTACTCATACCCGCATCGGCTCTCCATTTTAAAAACGCTTGATAAAACCGTAGCATCGATTTGGGTGGAGACGGTTGCCATTCGATTGCCTCGTGATTGTAGTCCAAAATGGAAATTTGCCCGTTGGGTTTGAGTAGGCTTTTCATTTTTTCTAAAGCAGCTTTGGGCGTCGTCAACCATTGCAATACTCTTGCCGCCACGATTAAGTCGAATTTTTTGTCGGTTTCAAAAGCAAATAAATCGGCATGAAGGAGCGTCAAATTAGCAACCGTTTTGTAGGTCACTTTTCCACTTTCTATAAATTTTTCGGTATTGTCAATACCCACCACTTTGCCCGTCGGACCGACTATTTTGGCAATGTCTTTGGAAATCGCTCCCGTTCCGCAGCCAACATCCAAAATGGTCATACCTGCTTTAAGCAACGGTTGTAGTGTCCTGTAATCCTTCGCCAAACTTCGGTTATCGTAGATTTTGGTAGCCGCTTTACTTTCTCTTTCGATGTGTTTATTCCCTTTCATTTTTTGTTGTTTAAATGACTGATAGAAAACGCCTTTGTTTTTTCAAAAATAGATTTGGACACCTTAAAAAACAAAGCGATTTTTGCCCTAACTTACAACGGCAAATCAATACATTCTTTTACACAATCCCAGAAATTACTTACAGAAACTACTAAATTCAAGTATATTACATGACCATCATTTCTAGTGATATTTCAAAAGCGGCTGATTTGTTGACTAACGGTAAAATCGTCGCCATTCCTACAGAAACGGTTTACGGTTTAGCGGGAAGTATTTACAACGAGCAGGCCATAAAGAAAATTTTTGCAACCAAACAACGTCCACTTTTCAATCCTTTGATTGTCCATTTGTACGACATTGAACAAGTCAAAGCCATCGTTAGTGACTTCCCACCAAAGGCCCAATTGTTAGCCCAACACTTTTGGCCCGGACCACTCACCCTCATTTTAAAAAAGAAGCCCACCGTACCCGATTTAATTACCGCTGGAAAAGATACGGTGGCCGTACGCATTCCCAACCATCCCGTCACTTTGCAGTTGTTGAAAAAACTGCCGTTTCCCATCGCAGCACCGAGTGCGAACCCATTTAATCGAATCAGTCCAACGAGGGCCACTCACGTAGAAGCCTATTTTAAAGACACTATCCCAATGGTTTTGGAAGGCGGTGAATGCAAAAAAGGCATCGAATCGACCATCATTGGTTTCGAAAACGACGAAATTAAAGTTTATCGATTAGGGTCGTTGGCTTTGGAAGAAATCGAAAAGGTCGTCGGTAAAGTCAAGTTAAAAAATAAGGCGGAAGCGGCACCCAATGCACCAGGCATGTTGGCGAAGCATTACGCACCTAAAACGAAGACCATTTTGACCGATAATATTGAAAAAAGTCTGTCCGAATACGAGCAGTTGGCCGTTGGCATTTTAAAGTTTAGAGGCAATCGTCAAATGAACCGTACCGTTCACGTAGAAGTATTGTCGGAAACGGGCGACTTGGCCGAAGCCGCCGCCAATTTATACCATTCACTCCACAAGCTAGACGATTTACGGTTGGATATTATTATTGCAGAAAGATTTCCAAATTATGGTTTGGGTAAGACGATTAATGATAGACTAGGAAGGGCTACCAAGTAAAGATAAAGGATGAGACTAGTAGGATAATTCACTACTTTTACAACTTTCATCTTTGATAAATAATGAGTTGCGATTAAACAAATTGATTGGCAACCACTTTTAGTAGGAATCAGTAGCAGACCTCTGTGTTAACCAAATTCCAATCGCATAAAAAACTAAAACCTTTATGAATATCCTCGTCCTCAACGTTGGCAGCTCTTCCATCAAAGCCGCCGTGATTAATCCGCTCAATCGAGAGCGCATTCTAGAAATGACGGCTGATAATTTACTAGCACAGCCCACGTTGACCTTTTCGGATGGTAGCACTATTTCCCTTCGCCAAACGGGACATGAACACGCCCTGAAAGTTTGCTTGACGGCATTGGCCGATAAATTGTCCACAACCGAATTGGCGGGCGTCGGCCACCGAGTGGTACACGGCGGGGAGGCTTTTGACCGACCTGTGAGAATCACCGATGAAGTGGAACAGCAAATTGCCGAATTGGCCCCCTTAGCGCCGCTACACAACCCCGTTAATTTGAGTGGTATCCGAGCTGCCCGTGCGCAATTCCCCGACATGAATCACTTTGCCATTTTCGATACGGCTTTTCACCAAAGTATGCCCCGACGGGCAAAAACTTACGCTCTACCCAAAGACCTAACCCAAAAATACGGCATCCGACGCTACGGATTTCACGGTATGAGCCACCAATACGTAGCGCAATGTGCCGCCGATTACTTGCAGGATGACCTGCGCAATTTGCGTTTGATTACTTGCCATCTCGGTAACGGATGCAGCGTAGCGGCTATTGAATTTGGTCGTTCTGTGGAAACAAGTATGGGCATGACACCGCTCGAAGGCCTGGTTATGGGAACGCGGAGTGGTGATATTGACCCCGGTCTGTTTGCCTATCTCCGAGAGCAAAGTGGTCAATCCACCGCCGACATCGAAAATATGCTCAATCGAGCGAGTGGTTTATTAGGGCTATCGGGCAAAAGCAACGATATGCGGACCATTCTGGAGTCGGCTACGGGTGGAGATGCCGATTGCCAATTGGCTTTGCAAGTCTTTTCTCATCGACTGCGCAAATACATCGGCGCCTACGCAGCGGTGATGGGCGGCGTAGATGCCATCGTATTTACGGGGGGAATAGGGGAGAATAGCGCCGTGGTGCGCCACCGTGCGGCGCAGCGTTTGGACTACCTCGGAGCGGTTATTTACGAAGACGGCAACGCTGCCGTTCAATTGACCGAAGCGCAACCCGTTGCAGCTTTTCACGCCCGCCACAGTCGGGTGAGTCTATTAGCCATCAAAACCGACGAACAATTGGCCATTGCTCGAGACTGCGCCAAACTTATCGAAGAGGCCGATAAGGTCAATACTTTACCGAGCATTCCCGTAGCGGTTTCGGCGCGTCACGCCCACTTGACCCGTGCCACTATGGATGCTCTGTACGGCGTGGGTTACGAATTGACGGTCAGAAAATGGTTGTCCCAACCGGGGCAGTTCGCCGCCGAGGAAACTATTGCTGTGGTGGGACCTCGCAATACTATCGAGCGCGTCCGCATCTTAGGCCCGCTACGCAGCAAAGACCAAATTGAAATCTCCCGTACGGACGAATTCTTCTTGGGTATCGATGCCCCGATTCGAGAGTCGGGTAAAGTGGCCAACACCCCCGGCTGCAAACTCATCGGTCCCGCTGGTTCGGTGACCATCAAAGATGGTTTAATCTGTGCGTGGCGCCACATCCACATGACGCCCGCCGATGCCGACCAATTTGGAGTACAAGACCGAGACATCGTAGAAGTGGCCGTAGGTAGTCCCGAGCGCCCCGTTATTTTTGGGAACGTGCTAGTGCGCGTTTCTGACCAGTATCAACTAGAAATGCACATTGATACGGACGAAGGGAATGCGGCCGAAATTAGTGCGGGCGACGAAGGCGTGTTGACCTTGACGGGGCAGATGGGGACGTTGCGGAAGCGGCGGGTGAAATATGGAGTAAGTTAGTTTATGATTAATTTTATTTCCTTTCCTTCCAGACCTGCGCTACAATTCAAACTACACTAACCAAAAGTAGTCCTAAACTTAAAATAGTTACGACCGTTCGTGAATCTTTTGTACTTCTTTACGGATATCTCTTAGTAAATATTTGCGTTCTCTTTCGACACCAATTACTTCAATATCCAATACTTCTAATCCTTCTTTGACTGTCTTGTGCTGCAAAATTTGCGCTTGACAGTCGTGGCCTGCGATAATAACTCCCTCTTTCCAGACCAATTCCTTATTGGCACCAGCAATATCATCACTCAATCTAACGATTAATCGACTAATCAAGCCCTTGGGCATAAACGGGTATTGGTAGCGGAATTTCATAGCGGATGCACTTTCCCAATTGTAAGGAGGGCGTTTAGGTGGTAGCATTTGCGGCGCAATAAAAGTCCCCGCTTGGGGTGCTCTGTAACAAATCTCAAACTTGTCTTTCAACATCAAGTTGAGCAACTGTGTCCGTTCTATAGGCGTGTATGCTTTCCACTTTCGTTTTAAGTCTGCTTCGGTAAATTGACCATTATTGTGTTCTACTTTTTTGTCTTTCAAGAGCGCATACACCGCCTTGACGGCCCATTGCGGGTCTAAGACCACAAAATCAAATAAGGCATCTTCCTCATAATGTAAAATGACCCCCAAGCGATGCAGATAGCGACTGAGGTACAATTGGTCTTCTTGTCGAGATAGATTGATACCATCATAGTTTTGCGTACAAATAGCGGAAAATGCTGAAAAAGTAATGTGAGGTTGTGTTTTTCGAGCCTCTAATAAAGCAGTTCTGATAGGTTGCCATAAGCGTGGAAGTGGGTCGCCAACATGGGGGAGTGTGCATAAATATTTCTGAATAACCTTTTCTAAGTCGGTACACCGTAAATCAGCTTTGGCAAAATCAACTTCTTGTTTTTCGATTTGTAAATCGGGGAAATTTTTCTGGTAAGTAGCGTGGTCAAAATTAGTCACGGAAGTATGTCCAATTTGGTTTAGCACGACTAGGACCTTGATACGCTCTTCTTCTTTTTCTCGACCCAACAAATTAATGATTCGAAACCAGTAGTCGAATTCCGTATTTTGTTTACGGTCATCCGCCACCAAAACGTAAAGGGCTTGCGGAGTCAAGAAAAAATGATGAATCATGTATTGTATTTCTTGTCCGCCAAAATCCCACAAATTGGCTTTGAATTCAATAGTATTATCCTCCGTGTAAGGAAAAGACTAGCCTTCTAGGATATTAATGCCAACTGTGGACTTTATTTTAGGGTCTCCTCCTTTCGGAACGATATAGTTAGGGTCGTCTAATTTTTTTAACAAGGTTGTTTTTCCGGCACCAGGTTCACCCACAATTAACATTTTAGCTTCGTATAGCGGCTCCGTTCCTGCTTGCTCTTTAATTTGGCGAAAATAGTTTAGTATCGCTTCGTTCCCTTGCTTGACTATTTCCACTGGCGGCACGGTCAACGGACAATCTTCTACCTTAATTGCATTCCGAACAAATCTATCCCATTTAACGGAGACTCCTTTTTCAATAAATGGTAATAAAGGCGATAAATCTGCAATTTTTGTGTCGCTAAGGTCAAGCGTCTGTAGCTGTGTTAGTTTTTCAAGGACGCTAATATTGTTGATATTATTGTCGCTAAGGTCAAGCGTCTGTAGCTGTGTTAGTTTTTTAAGGACACTAATATTGCTAATCCGCCAAGGACCATAATAACCACCTCCTGCGAAAAGGGTACGCAGCAATGTTAAGGTACTCAATCTTGGTGGTAACGCATCCAATCGATTGATACCTTCTGACTGCGCTCGATTTTCGCTGTGTACCCATTTCCGCTGCGTATAATCAAAATACGTATTACACAAATACAACTCTTCCAACCAAGTCAACTCAAACACTTCTTCGGGAATGGCCGTCAATCCACAATAGCCCAAATCTAGTTTGGGGCTTCTATTTTTCTTACAGTCGGCAATTAAACGTTGGGCTAAACTCGTTTCCATCAATATGTGATTATAGGGTTTGGGAAAGATGGTTTGTTTTGGGTGCTAAAGATAGGGAAAGTAATGGAAATGGTTGGTGGGCAGTGCACGGTATGCGGTACACAATGTTGGAGGTGAGGGAATTTTGTCCATATTACGGGGTCGCTTGGTGCGCTATTGATACCCCATAAATCTATTTTAGTTAGAAAAGGTACGGAGTACCGATAACATTTGTATCATTTGCGGCTACCTTCTAGCGGTAGAGGTGCAGCGCACCGTCCGCATTTATTAAAAATGAGGCTTAATGTGGACGGTGCGCTGCACCTTAGTAGCCACTTAGCCAATTTTTGATACAAATGCTGTCGGTGCGTTACACCTTTTTGCCTCAAAAAAGATGTGGGGTATCAATAGCGCTTGGTGCGCCTCCGTGATTTTCTAAAAAATTTCGGGGGTGTTTCAAACAACCCCGAAATAGTAACGCTTGCGCTACTCAAAACCGCACCTGCGGCCCAATCGTAAAATAAAATCCTTCATTAAACATCGTAATGCGACGCCCTTTGGAAAAATCTGGAAATACTTGGACCAATATTTCATTTCTCAAAAAACTGCCGTTGAGCGTTAGGGAGATATTCGGCTTTATTTTATATAAAAAGCTGAGTTCGCCCGTGTAACCCAAGTCAAATTTCTCGAAAACCACTCTAGCGGGGCCGATGGTCATAAAACTCATGGGGCGATTGGTTACCACCTCTTCGTAGGTATGATTGAAGCTAGTACCGAAAATTAAGCCGAGAGAAGGTCGAAGAGAGAATCGCTCGGAAAGGTCAAATTGGTAGCCCAATAGTAGCGGAAAGTGTAGGGTTTGATAATCGAGTGTCACGTCGGAAAAAACTTCTTCTTCACTTAGTGGGGGAATGTTCAAATTTGTTACCGTAAGTCCTTTAGGAGCCAAGAAAATACCCGCTTGTAGGTTGACGCCAGCGGGGAATTGCCAGCCCACTTTTCCACCCGCTAAAAATCCCGATTTGCTTTCTCTTTGTCCAAAAGCAAAATAACTTCTTTCCGAAAAGCTAACGGCCAATTGATGATGTCCCACGAAAGGTTCGACGTACCAGCCTTTTCGGGAGGTTGCTGCTTGGGAAAAGACGGTGTTGATGATAAAAAATAGGGAGATAACGAGAGATGAGTATGTTTTCATTGTTATAAATTTTTGGGAATGGACGTTTTTTATTTTTTCTGATTACAAGGGTTTTGTGTTCCGATTATGCCCGATTAGAACTAGCTAAGTAATCAGACAAAATTAACGGTGTATCTTTTTTGACAGGATTTCAGGATTTAGTACGAGAGAAACGCAATCATGTAAATCTTGTAATCATGTCTAGCAAGTTAAGCTAATTTTGTCGCAGTGCTTAATCCAGCACAGTCCTAATTCTTCACTTAAAAACAGCAGCAACGGGCAATTCAAATCCAGGAATGACCGCCGTTGCGGAACACAAATCTTCTCCTTCGCAAATCAACATCTGTTTTCCTTGATAAACGTGTACTTTTTTTGATGTTGGAAAAATATGCCAAATGACGGGAACTTCGGCGGCTCGGTAATCATCCATTTTACTGTCCATTGCATTCATATTATCGTTAGTGGAAATTACTTCAATAATAAATTGGGGTACAACGTTCTCATTAGCTTTTGCCGCTTCCAATTGTTCTGTGGTATAAAAAGCAATGTCGGGACGTCTATGATGGCCAACAAAAAAAGTATCTCCTTCGGCTATTAGATGCCATTGAAAGCCTAAGGTTGTTCGTAACCCGTACAGAAATCTATTAAGGTTTGCTTGGATGTAAAATTGAGTTTTGTTCATTTCTCGTATAGTTTTCTCAACGTAGCCGTCCACCCACTCGTATTTATACTCATCTTCACGAGTGAGGTATTCTTCTTGAAAATTTTCCCAAGATATTTTTTCTTTAACGGCGATGTCGGTGGTAGGCTGTTGGGCAGTTGCTACGGTCATAATACTATTGTTTTGCTTTCAAAGATAACGCTTTACGTTAATAGTATCAACCACCTTTCTTCAAATCAAAATCAGGATTAGAAGCGACTGCTCTTTCCAAATAAGGGTAAGTTACTTTGGCTAAATACAACCCCTGCGGATAAGTAAACGTCGGCTGCTCGTTCAACCGCGGCCGTTCGAGCAACTGCTTAAATTCCCCCAAGTCTAACTGCCCCTGCCCAATCCAAACTAAATGTCCTACCAGCATCCGTACCATCGCCTGCAAAAACCGGTTGGCCGTAATGCGAAAGCGAATACTATTGTCCCGCTCGTTGACGGACAATTCGGAATGAAACACTTGACAATTCGTATGTGGGTACAAATTGGGCCGTTTACAAAAGGATTTAAAATCGGTATAGGCGGAAATCATCGCCGCCGCCCGTTTCATCTCGTTGATTCTGGAACTATCTAAAGCGTAGTAAGTACTCAAATCGTGTTGAAATGGATTGGGCTGCGTATGGATAAAGTAGTCGTAAGTGCGATGGAGGACGTCCAATTGCGCATTGGCATCTTTGGCAATGGGAATGATTTCGAATACTCGAATATCGGGCGGCAGCATTTTATTGAGCCGGAAAACGGCGTCAAAATCCCAACGGTCGTTCATTACAAAATGCGCAAAATACTGACTAGCGTGGACGCCCGCGTCCGTTCGGCCGCAACCGTGCAGGGTAATGGTTTGGCGAAACATCCGACTGAGTTGGTCTTCAATGACGGCTTGTACGCCGAGTCCGTTGGCTTGTCGTTGCCAGCCTTGGTAAGCCGTGCCTTTGTAGGCGAGGTGTAGGAAGTATTTCAAAGGAAGTGTTTAAGTGGGTTGTGTAGAAATTCATTAGATTAAATCATTTGTGTAATTAAAGTAAAAATTGTTGGATGGCTATGTTGTTAAATGGTTATATTGTTGTAAGACAAAGTGTTACAACAATATAACAATAAAACCATATAGCCATTATTTCAGTTATACATTGAAATTTAGTTTACTGATACTCTTTTCACACAATCCTATAAGTATTAAGTCTGGAGACCATAGCCGTCAGGCTAACGATTCGACTTTACCACTTTTAAAAGTCAATTAGGTTAAAAACCTAAAAGATATTGATTTCAAGATGCAATCTTGAAATATCGCCACAATCATAAGTAGCTGAATATCAACGGCCATTTTCTTAACCTGACGGCTATGGTCTGGAGACTTAATACATCGAGTCCTAATAATGAAAGACGGGGTACACTTTCAAAGTGTGCCCCACCTTCTATCCCAAAAATACGGTAGATATTGGACTTTATGCTAAATAGGTTGAGTGGTTCCAGCACACGAAGGGCGGGAACCACATTCCTCACGAAAAATTTCAGAATAAATACAATTAAAATTAACAAAGCCTACTGAACCAACACTTTCTTACTCACACTAGTCCCCGAAATATCCACCACTCGTACGAAGTAAGTCCCTTTAGGTAGCGCCGCCACCGAAACGGAGATAGTCTCCTCGGTTGTTGGAGAAACGGTGCGCTGCAAAACGGATTGTCCCATCATATTCAACAGGTGCACTTGGGCGCTTTCTTGCACACCATTCAGACGAATATTCAAGTAATCACTCGCAGGATTAGGGAAAGCCTCGATACTCAATGGTTGTTCCAATGTTGGGTCAACCGTTAATCGTTCGGGGGCCGACTGCTCTTCCTTGTTTCTATCTTGCGCAATGGGTTCGTCCAAGCTACTAATTCGGTTAAGTGAAATCGCATCAATGTAAAATAGGTAAGAATTATCGACGGGGTAGAAATTAATGCCGCTTAGCTGTCTGGTGCCGATTTGATTGCGACTGGAAAGAAGGCTAAATCGAAAAGTCCGTACCAATCGCCCGCCGATGAATAGCTGACTTTCGTCTCTTCCGAAATCAATTCGCTGCCTAACTTCTACCCATTCGTCCGTGGCGTAGGTGAAATTATAATTGCTGCCGCCCACTTGTAGATATCCACCGCCCACGCCGTCAATCGCAAGGGTCGCTAATCGTAACTCTTGGGGAAGTATGGTAACAGGTATTATCGTTGCCGTTGCTTTCCCGTACTTCGTTTTTATCATCGACGATGATGCCAAAGTAGTACGTTCCTTTGGGAACACTGGTCAAGCTATTGAGGTCAATGGCAAAAGATTCAGTACTAGAAGCGCCCGCCGACAAACTTCGAACAAAGTCTTCTCCGATGCGGTAGTCGCTGCTTGTAATAGTAGTATTGGTGGAGAGATAGTAGCCCACGTGACTGCTGCCTGCTGTGGCGTTACCGATGTTCCTAACCTGCAAATTAGACAAAATAATGCGGGTACTCGTTATATTTAAATATCACGTCTTTATTAGCGCTCGGAAAGTAGGCGTATCCGCAAAGGCCCGACATTTGGGTGATATAAACATTGATTACGTTCGGTTTACTATAGCTTTGTACCAAACTTGCTTCTTTTGATTTTTGGTAGCTGTAGTAAAAATCGCTATTGATTCTCTCCGTCTCGCAAAGCGTAAATTTGAGTCGAGTAGGAGCGAAGTGATTGTTTGCATCTCGAATTGCTTGATTTAAGACGGAAGTGGAAAGATGCCCAGAACCATTTGATTTACCAATTAACCAAGCTTTAATGGGGATTATTGGGTCTTCGGTAACGTTAATAACTGGTTGAGCTTCCGTAACGATAAATGCCTGTATGGCGGATTCGGTCGTCTCTGTACCACATTCTTCTTGTCCAATCAGTGGCTTTCCCAAAAGGCCAACTAACAAGATTGCTAACAAATAAGTGAGGGTTGTTTTTTGCATAATGTACATTTAATTTTAATGAAATTAATGAGGTTGTTTTCGTTATTAGTGTTTTCTTTTCCAAAAAGGTGACACTTAAATCGGGATTTTTTTGATTATGCCGTATTTTTTTCAAAGAGCTGCGTAGGGTGATTGAAAATATGAATCCGTAGTCGCCAAATTTATTTAGATGACTGAAAATCAATACTTTATGATGAATCTGCCAATTAAAATTGGCGGTTACAAGGTATTCTTGGTCACCCTGTGCGGCTATTCTCAAAAAAATTGATGGAAGGTGGAGTGCACTTTTAAAGTGTACCCCACCTTCGGCGCTACGAAATATCATTTTTTAATCTAGAGAACCCAAGCTGCGGACTATAATTCATTCCGCCTAAGCAGGCGATACTTTGCCAGTATTTCCTACTTTTCAAGAAGATAAAAGAAAGAGATGCTGACAAAGCATTGCTTCCTAGCCATTATCCTGCAAGACAGTATTGGCACTAAGGTGAAAGGATTACACTAGCAACACTCCAAAGAAGTAGTTCTTATTTTTTTGTAACTACTTACCACTCTGTACTGAAAACGCCAAAATAGTCAATGCTACCGCTCAAAAAAAACTTTATGGACTCTATGAGCTGCATGAACTTTATGGTAAAAAGAGTGCTAAGTAGTTACATTTTTTTTGAAAGTAATAGAAAAGGTTGGATACGTGTAGGTGTACTTATCTGTCCGATAAGCACAGGAAGATTAATCCGTTGTGAGTAAAAAAACGAGGAATTTGGTATCTTTTGGATGGTAAGAAGAGCGATTTTTAGCACAGGGAAAGTGAGAAATACGCTGCTACTAATTATAGAAAGAACACTAAATTTTGTCTGTTTTCAAACATTTGGCCATGAAGCTAATTACATATTTATTAAAAAACAAATGTATAAGAAACTCTTTTTAAATAAAAACGTTAGCGGTTCAAAATCTCCAATGCCGCCTCTGGCGTTTAGCTGATTATTCAATAGAAATTGACGACCACAGCATTTGCATAGGTGATTTTGCTTACCATAATGAGTATGGCCATTCTTTTTTATATTTGTGCTGTGACAGCTTGGACAATATAGATACATAATTTTTGAGTTTGGTCACACAAAGTTATGTATTTGTTCTCGCTGTCGCTTTCAGCATTACATTTGATTCACCGCCAGTTTTTTAACTAATCCAAAAGTCCTATTTGCCATATTCCTATTTAACTATTCAATTATGCCCCAAACCATCCACGCCGTCTTCATCGGCATCAACCAGTATCCACAGTTCCCTTTAGCGGGTTGCATCAACGACGTCCTAGACCTCAAAGAATTTTTTGACGATTTGGTTAGTGCCAACGAAGACCTTAAATTCTTCCCCCATTTTTACTTAGCGCCCGATACCGAAGAAGAGTCGCTAGATTTAAAAAGGTTAGCGGTTGCTAAATTGAAACCGAACCATTATCAAGCGCCCACTAGAGAAAATATCCTCCACGCTTTTGCCCATTTTGACCAAGCCCAAGCGGGGGATATTTGTCTGTTCTATTACAGTGGACACGGCTCTTTTCAAGATGCGCCCAAAGAATTCTGGCATATGAAATCGGCTAAACAAGTAGAAACTTTAGTAGCGGTGGACAGCCGAAAGTCTGGTGGTCAAGATATTATTGACAAAGAGTTGGGCTACCAAATCTACCAACTGACCCAAAAAAAAGACATTCACTTTCTGGCCATTATGGACTGCTGCCACGCGGGGGACAACACGCGAGGAGAAGAAGGCGTTCGCAAACGAGAAGTAGCGCCCAATCGTAACAAGACACCTTTAGCGAACTACTTCGGCTACGAAACGGGTGGTAATGCCTATTATAGACACGAGTCGCCCGATAAAATCGACCCGCCATTTGGTGAACACGTCCAATTAGCCGCCTCGCAGGAACACGAAACGGCCAAAGAACTCAACTTAGACGGTCGCCAGCGGGGTGTTTTTACCCATTTTCTGATAAAAGCCTTACGAAATGGCGGCATGACGATGCGCTATAATGACTTGGTACGGCAAGTAAAGATGTTGGTCGAAAATCGAGCAGCGCAGCAATTGCCCAATGCCTTTATTCCAGACAAGTTAACTCATCTTTCCTTTTTGGGAATGGATAGTTTGGCTATTCCACCACGGACCTTTGCCGTTGCGTTTCACGAAGGCCCCCAACAGTGGATAATGGATGCGGGAGAAATGAATGGGATTTATGCGCCAACCGCCTACGGGAAAACGACCGTTGAATTGTTCGATTTGGAACAAAAAAAAGTAGTGGGTAAAGCAACCGTTACGCAAGCCAAAACTAACAAGGCGGTTCTGATGCCACACGACCCCATTGAACCAGTTGGCGATAATTTAACGTTGCGAGCTACCGTTTTGACTTTGGCGACTCCTGCCTTGAAGATAGGGATAGAAGATGCTTTAAAGGAAAAAAAGGATATTAAGGAAAGGATAAAAGAATCCCCCTACCTACAAGAAGCTTCCATAAGCGAGGCGGCCTATATTGTACGTCCATTAGGAAAGCAGTTTGTTTTGACCAAAAAAGGGAGTCAAATTCCCTTGTTCAAACGACAGGCGTCCGAGCAGTATTTGGTTCATTACACAGAATGTGTTGCTAAGTGGTTGACGCTTTTGGGAAAAGAAAATACGGCGACGAATATTCGTCGAGAGGAGATAACGGTGACGGTAGAAACGATAGAAGATACTGCTTTTACCCTTGATATTATTGACCAGATAGAGGCACTTTCTAAAAATAAGTTGATTAATCCTGATGTTAATGGACAATCTATTAAACTTCGCTACTTTGGAGACCAGCAACCAGTTATGCGAGTTCGAGTGCAAACGACTACTCGACATTACTACGTGGCAGGATACTATTTGTCGAGTAAATTCGGAATTTCTAATCCGTTAGAAACAAAATTCATTAAAAGAGATGGAAACGGAGAGGCGTTCTCTTTCGAAGATGAATATAGCGGCCTTACGTACAAAACGCTTCCAATTGGGTTTGATGAAAATTACCATGAACTAGGAATTACCACAGTGACCAACTACTTGAAAATTTTTGTTAGTACCGAATCGTTCGATTTGTCCCATTTTGAACAGGAAGAATTGCCGCTGGATGATAAGACTATGCGCTCTATTGTAATGGATAATAGAGAGGCAAGACCAAAAGTTGATTGGATGGCCATCACTATCCCTTTCGAGGTACAAAGACAACCCGAATTAGGAATGATACAAGGCCAGCTACAATCGGGACAAGAGGTAGAAATTGGTAATTTGACACTACACTGCCCCAATGGTTTTTCGGCAAAGGTCTCGCTTGCTTCTCGTCAACACGTGGAGCAGTTGCAACGGGAAAATGAGGGCGTTCGAAGCGGTAGTACAAAATTAAATGCGGGTTTATTGCCGCCCGCTTCCCTATTTGCTGAGAACACGGTCGGCGAAACGGTCTTTTTCCGAGATACCGTAGGTCAGAAGGATGCCCAAGTAAGCATTGTCGAATTGGAAGAAACGGCGGGTAGTTTGGACGAAGAAAATTACTTGTCCATCAAAACGGAAGGTTTGAATAAAGGTGAAAGTATCCTACCTTTTGCCTACGACGCCGAAAGTGGCTTTTATTATCCTATCGGTTTCACGGACGAAAAGGGGACGGTTCGTATCGAACAACTACCTAAACCGACGCCTGGTAAAATTCTAAACGAGGGGGCCGTTAATACCCGCAGTATTGGCCAGTCCATCAAGCTGTTTTTTAAAAAATTGGTATGGAATCCAATAACGGACGATAAATCGTTGAATCTACTGCGGATATGTACGAAAGAAGATTCGGGCGAAGTTCGACGAGCAGTAGTTTCCGAAGGCTATTTGAACAACCCCGAACTTACCAATATTGTCCTATTAATTCACGGGATAATTGGTAATACCCAACCGTTAGTGGATGGCTTTTTTAAAGAATCCGATTTGTACAAGGAGTTTGATACCGTACTTTCTTTTGACTACGAAAATTTGAATACAAAAATTACTGATACCGCCGAAAATCTAATGGACCATTTGCTGACGGCGGGCTTCTTCGATGTCATCGAGCCCAAACGTCGCTTGACCATCGTGGCCCATTCGATGGGTGGTTTGGTAACGAGGGTGATGATGGAACAGGAATCCTTTGGCGGCTACGTTAAAAAACTGATTCAGTTGGGAACGCCCAACGGTGGCTCGGAAATTTCAGATTTTAGAAAGTCGGTTTTTGGAATGTTAGCCATGGGGCTCAATGGACTGACGAAGTTCAAGCCCTACATTGCCGTTTTGACGGGGATTTCTAAAAAACTGGGGGACCAACTATTCGTGACGTTGAATCAAATGAGTCCTGGTTCTGACTTCATCAGAAACTTAAATTCCGTACTTCCTGGAGTGAATAAATCCAACTACTACTTGATTGCGGGAGATACTTCCCTCATTTCCGTCGAACGGCGAGAGGAAGACCCTTTTTGGAAAGTGATGTTTCAAGTGCTTCGCCAAAAATCGAAATATCTAGCACTCAACTTTTTTGTCTTCAAAGACCCCAATAACGATATGGCAGTTCGTATTGAACAAATGAAAAAAAGTGGCGTTCCCGAACGGAATATCACCATTCTACCCGTTGACCACATCAGTTATTTTTCGGATGAAAAGGTGTTGAAACGGTTGCGGGAAATCATTCAGTCGTAAGCTCGCTCTTTTTTCAAAACATATTCAATCGCAATATGAATACTGGCGGCCACCGCTTTGTCATCAACGGCTTCAATGGTATCCCGAGGCGTATGGTAGGCGGGTTTGCCCTGTTTGTCCACCCAACTCATGCCCGCTAGCGTCGTCGCTTCAATACCTACCTTGGCGAACTCGGCCGCGTCGGTACCACCCGCCAAGAAAGGAAAAGGAACTTTCTTGACCGAATAGCCTAAGTGTTGGCTAACGGCCAAACAGTCATCGACCATCTCTTCCGATAGTGGTACGAAGGAGTTTAAGTCAGAGGTCAGAAAACCCAATTGTCGTACATCGTACATACATTCTAAGTTGAAATTATAAGTCGGTACAGACTTCAATTGGGGCAAATGCGCTCCAACGTAAGCTCTAGCCCCCCGTAGTCCACATTCCTCTGCGTCCCAACTGGCTACAACTACTCGGGTGTGCTTTAAACCTGTTCCCTCTATTTTTTTAGCTGAAAAATATTTGCCTACTTCCATGGCAATGGCCGTACAAATCAAGTTGTCGCCAGCGCCCGGTGTACCTTTTTTATCGTAGAAAAACCACATTTGGCCTACGTTATAACTCAATAAAGTGAAGAATCCCGCTGCTAGATAAGTAGCCATGCTCGATTGAAATCCTAGAAGGCCCGCTATCCACAACCCCCACGTTATTATTGCTATGCCGAAAGTAGCCCCGTTAGCGATGAGCATTTTTTTAGGAAATGTCTCGGGCGCTTTGTCTAAAAAGTTAAAGATATGAGCGCTATCGTGGTGGGCGCTCACGATAATTTGCTGCTTCATTTCTCCCGTCGGTTCGATGAATCCTACAATATTTTGTCCCTGCTTTTTGGGGTATAAAAAACTGATGAAATCTTTATAAAAAAAGAATTGAAAAACGGTAATCAAAATGGGAATGGTGGCGAGTAAAACAGCCATTGCCAAATACTGCATCCACAATGCTGCCAACGTCAAAAAGTAAAAGACGACGCCGAAGTCAATGAATCCCAAAAAGGCGCCCGGTCGCACGAAGAAGGTATGTTTTTGGGTAGTATCACAAAATTTTCGGAAGGATTGTTCTAAAAAGTCGCCACAAGCCAAACAATCGGGACTACCGACTAAGCGGTCATTCCATTTGGTGGTGGCCTCTTCGGTGAACGATAGGGCGTTGGCCGTTTTTTCGGCTAGTTTGGTTATCATTTTGCATTTTAAATTTTAGATTTCACTAATAGTTCCGCAACAACTGCCATTCTTCTACTATTTTCCCACCTCGAACAACAAGTACTTTTCCAAACTGCAGAAAAACAAATTCGCTCTGGTGCGGTCGCAAAAAGACGAAATCATCCACGTCCAATTGTACCGACTTGGGCGCATTGAGCATGTTTTGATTGGTCGAAACAAACAGCGAATTTTGTTGTACGCCTACGGGATAACAATAATCCGCTTTCCAAAAACCACCGTAGATAAAAAACGATTGTTGGTTACTGGAACTGACCACGTTGAGTAATCCTTTCATCCTTTCCATGGCGGGCAAAGTAGTCCCTTCGAAGGCTTTCAACACGGGCGTCGCAATGTAGCAAGCAGGTTGAAAATCCTTCAAGGTAGGCAAGTCAAAAGTTGTCGGTTTCACCAAACAAGACCCCGCCGATACGTCGTTCAAGGGGGAATTACCTTGGTGTAAACTAATGGTAGGACTGCCCGCACCGTTGAACGTTAATTGATTGGACCAGAGGCTGGGGAAGTCCTGTTGGATAGCTTTTTTACAATCTTCATAAAAAGTATTCGCCAATTGCAGCGCTTTAGTTGGTGACCGAACGATACTCGGTAGTTTGACTACGTGTGGGTCGTAGCCCATTAAGCCACTAAAGGTCACAAAAGCTTGATTGGTTACTAGTAATTGAAGGGCGGTTGCTAATTCGGAGATATTCGAAAAACCTCCCCGATGAAGGCCCACGTCAATCTCAATATTCAAGCGTAAACGTTGCCCCAATTGCTTCGCCAACTGGATATACTCCTCAATGCGTTTAGACGTATCTACCAACCACTGTATTTGCGAATAAGGATTGAATCCATGACTTAAATCGGGTAGATGATTGTAAAAATAGGTAGCGGTTTTAATTGGGAATGGCTTGCCCAATAAGACATCCGCTTGGTCATTTAATCGACTTGCCAAATCCGTTAGAAAGGGTTGGTGGAATACCATCAGCTTATTCGTTGGTGTCTTCTCCATGAGATAGTCGATTAACTCAACGCAGGGCAACGATTTGACGACAATCCGAAAATCCACTTCGGGACGAATGGTACGTTGCAGTTGGACTAGATTCTTGTCTAACCTATCCAAATCCACTAATAAAAAAGGAATAGCACGAGGGTATTCTTTTAGCGTTTGACTTAGTTGTTCGAAGTAAGTTGCTGTCATTGTCTCTAAACCAAAAAGTTTTCTTCGTCCAAAATGCGGCCATTTTGACAGCGAACGATGCGAGCGGGGAAATTTTCTAAGATGCGATAATCGTGGGTAGCAAAAAACACAGCGGTGTTCTGGCTTTCGGCTAATTGTTTGAGTAAGAGCAATATGTCATCTGAAGTGTCGGGGTCGAGATTGCCCGTAGGTTCGTCGGCAATGATGAGGTCGGGTTTGTTAAGTAGCGCACGGGCGAAAACAATGCGTTGTTGTTCGCCGCCCGAAATTTCGTAGGGCATTTTACTTTTTTTGTCCGAAAGTCCCACCTTTTCTAGCACTTCATTAATGCGCGTTTGCATTTTTACCTTATCTTTCCAGCCAGTCGCTTTTAGAACAAAAAATAGATTTTGTTCGACATTTCGGTCCGTTAGTAGATTAAAATCTTGAAAAACGATGCCCAATTTTCGACGCAATAAAGGAATGGTTTTTCGATTGAGCGATGGAAGGTCGAATCCTGCCACTTTACCTTTACCTTTTTTGAGTGGTAATGCACCGTATAAAGTTTTTAGTAAACTCGATTTTCCACTGCCCGTTTTACCAATCAAATACGTAAATTCTCCTTTGTGTATGGACAAATTAACGTTATCCAGAATCAAGGATTGTTGTTGATAAATACTTACTCCTTTTAGGTTGACGATTACGTTTTGGTCCATTGGAAGGAAATGGTAAATGTGAAATAGGTAAATGGTAAGTTCTTACCCCGTTGTCGAATCAATCAGTCTTTTGTCAAAATTACAATTATTTTGGGCAATTCTGTAAATTGTCCACTTTAGTTCGACAACAGAAGGAGAAAACAGGTATTTTTGTTTTACAACCGAGTAGTTGTCATCCAAACCGTGCACCGTATGCCGTGCACCGTAAACCGAATAAAGTTCATTAAATTATGAAAAAAGTACATATTATTGGTGTCGTTTTGATTGCTGTGGCCGTTGGCATTCTGATGTCTTTGTCCGAAGATGTGAGTACATTCACCAGTTTTTCGGAAGCCGTAGCGTCGGGTAAGACGGTTAAAGTTTCGGGGACTTTAAGCAAGGATAAGGAGATTTATTACAACCCTCAGAAGGACCCTAATTACTTTACTTTCTACATGAAGGACGCCGAAAACCAAGAACGAAAGGTCATTATGCAGGCAGCCAAAAAACAAGATTTCGAACGTTCAGAATCGGTCGTCGTAACGGGAAAGATGAAAGGAGACGAGTTTCACGCTACGGACCTACTAATGAAATGTCCTTCTAAGTACAAGGATGAAGAGATTTACATCAAAGGAAAAGAGGCCGTTACGATGAATGATTGAGTGGAATTAGACAGTTAGAAAATGGGGTAGATGTCAGATAAGTTCGTTGTAATGACCTCATTTCCAATTTTTTTACAAACGTCAAATCTGACTTCTGACAGTCCCGATAGAAAATCGGGGCGGTCTGACTTCTGACATCTATCTCAAGATTTACTCCTTCCGAATCACCTTCGCGTCTTTGAAACGCTTTTTGATGTGTCGAATGGTTTCTTCAAACTCCTCTTCCGTTTCGAAGGCAAACTGAATACCTACTTGTGTGAGTTTTTTTCCCTTTTTTGTGTATTTATTGGGCAGCGCATCGTAACCGTATTCGTACACTTGTTCGATGCGTCGTTGGGCGTTCGACTTACTACCAAAAATGCCCACAGAAACGACGGCGATACGTTGGTTAGGACTTAACGTGCTACTTTCCGTATCGATAATATCGCTGTCCTCTGCTTCGGCCAATGCTTGTTCTTCTGCGTAGTCAATGGCGTCTTCGTCCGTACCGTTCTCTTCTTCGGCCACTAAGGCCGTTTCTTGACTCGTTGTCACTTCAACGGGACTTTCATTGACTTTTTTATTGGCTAGGTCGTCACTTGAAAAGTTTACACGGGATAGCACTAGGCCCCCAATGACCAAAAATAAAATCGCCGCCAAAGCTGCGGGTACCCAACTGTGTTCTTCGATGAAATCTTGAAAGCGCTCGGCAAAAGTTTTTGCTTTTTGTGGCTTATAAGTACGCGTATTTGAGCCACTTGGAACAATAGTTTCGGCCGATACTTTGTCTCTTAAAATAGGGTGGAAATTTACCGTTGGCAGACCGAATGCTTCTTTGTTGAAATTGGTAGAGTCGGGAATGAATTGAATATTATTTTCAAAATCTTTGTACAAACGACCTACTCCAGCGATATTGACCATTTCTCGGCGGTCGAGTTGGTCTTTCATGATGTTGACGAATCGCGAAATTTGCCGTTTGGCTTCCTCTTGGGACACTTGGTGTTTCTCTTGAATGATGTTGATTAATTTTCCATCATTCACCACCAAGTTTTTATCAAAGTTAATGGATTTAGTCGGTGGGTTCAGTAAACCTTGAACGTGGTCGATAGTACTCGGTGCGTACTTCAAAGTGAGGGCACCAAATTCTGGAATTACTAGATTATTACTTTCAAAAAGTAGTTCTTTAATGTAAGGGGTAATGTCTATATTCATTGTCCACTCCTTATTAGTGAAAAGTCTTGGTTGGTGACTGGTGATTAGTAACTAGTGATTAGTTCCCAGTTAGTTAGTCACAGACAAAAGACTTCTCTCGACTTTTATAATGTAGTTTTCTCTATGCACGGGGCATATACATCAAATTTACTATATTTTTTGCGAAAAGTTCAAATTGTTAGAAGATTTTGGGTGTTATTTGGGGGGCACGTGAAGAACGAACTTTATTTTAAGTAGGTTTAGTGATTCCAGCACTCGAAGTGCTGGAACCACTAGGACTTCTCTAAAAAATCCAGAAGGAATCATTGATAGAAACGGTTTTTTACAATGGCCGACGAAACATCTGCTTGAAAAGTAATAAGTTTGTTAAGGCAATTATTCTAATCAAATCATACATTTTCCATACTGATTTTATGAAAAATTATTTCTTGGTAGTTCTTTTTTATTGTAGTTTTTCTTTTAATGGAAAAGCACAAGTCATCCAAATAGCAGAAGACTTCTACGACCAACAGGTACTTCGCGGAGACATCTTACATCCTGTAGGATTGGCTTTCGACGATAACGGTACAGGCTACGTTTGGCTGAAAAGAGGAGTAGTTAAAATCATGGATACTAGCGGAGTCCTATTAGACGAACCACTGATTGACATTTCGGAAGAAGTAATGGGTTCCGGAGACCACGGTCTAATTGGGTTTGCGTTGGACCCTCAGTTTTTGGTCAACGGCTATTTTTATCTACTGTACACTGTAGATAGACATCATTTGCTACATTATGGAACGGCTGAATACGACCCCAATTTGACCATCAAAAACGAAGCGACGATTGGTCGAATTACCCGCTATCAGGCTGACCCAAGCACTAATTTTAAGACGACTCTACCTGATAGTCGAAAGGTACTGATAGGTAAGGACGTGACGGATAAAAGTTTTCCCGTTTTGATGGCTTCGCATGGAGTCGGTACGCTGGCGTTTGGGACAGATGGGACTTTACTTGCCTCCTGTGGCGATGCGTCGGGTTTTCAGAAAAGGGACATTGGTAACGCCGAAGAAACTTACCACGAACAGGCGATTGCGGATGGTATTTTGGACGAGGAAGAAAATGTGGGGTCGTTCAAGTCGCAGCAACTGCGCAGCTATGCGGGAAAAATTATTCGGATTAACCCCCAAACGGGGTTGGGTGTGGCGAGTAATCCGTTTTTTGATGCGGCGAACCCCAATTCGGCAAAGTCTAAAATTTGGGCATTGGGTTTTCGAAATCCTTACCGCATGGTGTTCCGGCCCGAAACGGGTGACCATAATCCCGCATTGGCGCAGCCCGGTACTTTTATTATCGGCGACGTCGGCGGAGGAAAATACGAAGAATTGAGTGTGATGAAAGAAGGTGGAGCCAATTTTGGTTGGCCGCTGTACGAAGGATATAAATATGCCTGGCAATTTTGGGGGACTAAAACAATGAACCAAGATGCCGCCAATCCGCTGTTCGAAGAAGGTCGCTGCGAACGCCCCTTTTTCTATTTCGACGAACTATTCAAAGAAGAAAACGAAGCGCAAGAATACGCCTTTACTAATTTCTGTAACGAAGGCTTGCCTGTACCTAAGGATATTCCCACTTTCGTACACCAACGCCCGATTTTGTCTATCAGCAATGCTTCTTGGAATCCACCGACGACCGCTTTGGTCGGCACTTTTGATTCTTTAGGCAAAGCGTCAGCGAGGTCAGTAGAAGAGATTGCTGAGGTACAAGCGAAGAATTTTGACGGCTATTCGATTTTGCCCGGTTGCTTTTACCAAGAAGGAAATTTCCCCGATGCGTACGAAGGGAAACTATTTATCGCAGATTATAGCGGTTGGATAAAAACGGTAACGCTCGACGAAGCCAATCGGGTGACGGCAGTCGATGACTTTATGATGCGAGAAAAAGGAATTGTTGGTATTACTCAGCACCCAACCGACGGCTGCCTCTATTACATTCATCACGCTACGCACGCCATTCACAAAATTTGTTACGGTGGCAATCCACCGCCCGTCGCGGCCATTTCGGTGGACAAAAACTACGGCCCTAGCCCTTTAGAAGTCACCTTCGATGCGGCGGCATCCTTAGACCCATTTGGGGAAACATTGACCTACTTTTGGGATTTTGGAAACGGCAAGACGAGTACAAAAGCGCAACCAACGGTAACTTTTTTGACTAACGATGACCAGCCATATAAGCAAAAGATAACGCTGATGGTGACGGACGAAGTAGGAAATACGGCCCAGACGGAGGAGATTGTTTCCCTCAACAATACACCGCCCCAGGTGGATATTACCAGCTTTTCGGACGGTGACCAATATCCTATTTCCAACGCTTCGTTTTTGCGCTTGGCGGCGGATGTCAGTGATACGGAACACCCAATGCCCGATTTGGATTACACGTGGCAGGTTTTTCTCCACCATAATACCCATTATCACGCCGAACCCGAAATGCACGAACCCGTTAGTCAGACGATTATCTCTCCTTTGGGGTGCCAAACGGAACCGTATTGGTATCGGATTCGCTTGGTCGTAAAAGACCCTGCTGGTTTGGAAAGCTACGACGAAAAAGAGGTGTTTCCTTACTGTGGGGTACCCATTGTCACCGATTTTGAGTTGACGGGGAAAGCGGAAGATTCGGGCAATCGCTTGGACTGGTCTTGGGTACAAAACATTGATAATATTGAAAAAATGGAGTTGTTTCGAGGAGAAAAGGTAACCGAATTGGTGCCGATAGCAACGGACCTTCCGCCGACGACCCAAACATTTTTAGACCCTCAGCCCGCTAATGGTTTGAATTATTACCAACTTAAAGTGACGGCTGCCGACGGCGTTTACGATTTCTCGAACTTTGTAATGGTCGAATTTCCACCCGACCCGCTACTACAAGTGTTTCCCAATCCCGTCAACGGGGCAAGTTTCCAACTGGGCCTCAGAGAAGCCTTTAGCGACCAAATTCAATTAAAACTATTCAATGCTGTTGGTCAGCAAGTAGCGGACTACCAATTAGCAGCCGAACAAAACGAGGCTTTTGAGCAGACTATCTCGGTGCGTCATTTGGAAAATGGTATCTATTGGTACGAAGTGGAAAATGGGGAATTGCGCTACGGCGGAAAGGTAGTTATTGGCAATTAGCCCTTTGCTTTCATCCATTTCAATCCTTCTCGCTGCGTCAACGGTGCGAGGTTATTATTTTCAATAAAATTGAGTACCAGTGCCCAATCTGTTTTAGAATATTCTCGTAAGGCCCAACCCGCTGCTTTTTGGATAAAAAACTCGTCGGAATCTTTAAGTTGCATAATGTACTGGAAGAGTAAGTCCGTATTGGTTTGCTGTTTGTATTTTAGTTGAAATAGAATGGCGGTTCGTTGCAACCAAATATTATCAGAGACTATCCATCTATTGGGGTAATTGGGAATTAACTCGGGAAAGCGGAGCCCTAGATTTCCTACCAGTTTGGACGCTAAAAAATCAACCGTATCCCACCAAGATTTCGTCACAATCAATTTTTCCACAACTGAGATAAACGATTTATCCGTTTTTTTGATAAGTTTAGCCATCAAATCGACACCAAATAGCTGAAAATCCCGATGTTCGTCCGCCCAGAATAAGTTCATCAGCTCGGGTAATTGCTCAATGGTTGGATAGCCGTATTCAGCGATGATTTGTTTTTGGATGGTGCGGCGAAGCGGCGTTTTAATACCGTAAAAAATGAATTGATGGCGCATGTAATTTTGCATCCATTGGGCAGTTGCTTCGTCGGTGTTTTGTTTGAAAAGGGCTCTGGTGAGGAGATAGTAATCGGTGGAGGAGATAGGCATGAGGTCTTTAGTGAAATATGAGGTATAAAATATGAGTTTTCAATATGCGAGCAGTGGTGGGAGAATCTTCCTCTTTTAAAAGGAGAAATGTTTCTTGAAGGAATCGCCCTCTAAGTATATTGAAAATTTGTAACTACTTACTATTCTATATTGAAAATGCCTAAACAGTACAAATATCGTCAATACTACTGCTCGAAACCGTCAATGCTACTGCTCGAAAAAACTTTATGGGCTCTGTGAGCTGTATGGACTTTATGATAAAAAAAGTGCTAAGTAGTTACGAAAATTTACAAAAATACATTCTCACTATGTCAACCACAAGAATCAACGTTTGGTCAAGTCCCCGTAATGTATCTACCGCATTCATGTATGCTTTTGCCCAACGAATGGACACAACCGTAGTTGACGAGCCTTTGTACGCTCACTATTTGAGTAAAACAACCTCACAGGCAGTTCATCCGAAGACCAAGGAAATTCTCGAAACGATGGAGCAAGACGGCGAAAAAGTGGTCAAAAAGGTAGTATTTGGCAACTATATTACGCCAATTGTGCTATTTAAACAGATGACCCATCATTTAATTTCACTAGATGTGTCCTTTTTAGAAAAAACGAAAAATGTCTTATTAATTCGAGACCCTCGGCGCATTATCGCCTCTTACGCAAAAGTAATTGATAATCCAACGATGGCAGATATTGGAGTAAAAATGCAGTACGAGTTGTTTCAATATTTGAAAAAAACGGACAACGTGGCCGCCGTTATAGATGCAAAATATCTACTCTTGAATCCACTCAAAGTACTAAAAAAACTCTGTCGGCAGTTGTCCATTCCTTACGATGCCAATATGTTGAAATGGGAAGCCGGACCCATTCCCGAAGACGGTATTTGGGCCAAAGACTGGTACGCCAATGTTCATCAATCGACGGGATTTATTCCTTACATCGAGAAAGAGGTACATTTGAATGAACATCTATCCGAATTAGTAGCGGAATGCCAGTTTTATTACGAGTCGCTGTTGCAAAACGCAATTTGTTAAGCAGCGATATTGATGTCTTCCATGAAAATAGTGCCGAATTGATTGATTCCTGCCTTTACTTCTGTAACGCACTTAACCACGCCTCCGCCATCAAATACGCCCCCGCCATCGACGGATGTACCCCGTCGGGACACCAATAGCTAACGGGCGCCATTTCCAGCGCCTTATCAAAAATGGACTGTAGCGGAATGAACGTAGCGTCGTGGTCTTTAGCAATGGATTGAGCTACTTTTTGATACGCTGAAAAAGCGGGATACCACTTTTCTTCCACAATAGCCGTTCCACGAAGCACAAAAGGTTCGGCAATAATCAGTTGGACATCTGGGAGTGATTTTTTGGTGCGGTCTAGTAAAGTCCGAAAATCTTTTTCGTAAACCTCTACCGTTCCTTTATAATTATGACTGAGCGTGTGCCAAAAGTCATTGACCCCAATTAAAATGCTCAATACGTCGGGTTGTAATTGCAAGCAATCGTCTTCCCAGCGGTTGGCTAATTGGAAAACCTTATGGCCGCTTATCCCCCGATTATAGCATCTTAGACCCTTTTGGGGGTGTTTGCCCATCAAAGTGGTGACCGTTTGACGAACGTAGCCCGAGCCCATTCCGCCGCCATCGTTAGCGTAGTAGCGACCCCGATTGCGTCCCGCATCTGTGATAGAATCTCCTTGGAATAGGATAGTGGCGTTCTCCTTTAGCGTAATGGTATTGGTGGTACAATTAGCCCCTGCTGCTTTCAAAATGGTGGATAGACCTGCTACACTTAGGGCTGATTGACCCAAGAAATTTCTTCGTTTCATATTTTTATTTTTGATGAATTGTTTTACTCCGCTAGAAAATTCCGACTATTTTCTTAATTCTTAAAAATATAGTTTATACAGTAGGAAAACAAAATAATAGTCACTCTAAATCGGCTTTTTCATTATTTACAGTTGACAGTCAGCAATTTAGTAAATTATCGTTAAACAAAAGTATTTCTTAGCGGTAACTTGTTTTGCAGACTATTTTAGGGAGTTTCGGAGATTTTTACCGATAGTTTCCAATAGATTTTTATATTTGTGGTGCTTATTCTAAAAAGAGACCGCTATAAGTGAGTTTTATTCAACTTTTTCAGCGGCAAAGCGTTTTTTCAAACACTTAAATAAAAACAAAAGGGGTATTCTTAGAATGTTTTTTTGTTGGAGTGTTAAACTGCAAAACCGAGCGGCATGAGTTGGTTCAAACGACTAAAAGATGGTATTACTACTGCGACTAAGCAAAAAAAAGAAGCTCCCGAGGGAGTTTGGTACAAGTGCAAAGTTTGCAAAGAAACGAGTACAATGAAGGAGTTGCGAGAAAATTTTCTCAAATGCACCCATTGTAACCACCATATCAGAATCGGTTCTCACGATTACTTTGATTTAATTTTTGATGGAAAATACACTGAGTTATTTTCCAATCTCATCTCCAAAGACTTCCTCAATTTTACGGATTTAAAAGATTATAGCGACCGATTGGAAGCGGCTAAGAAAAAGACCCAATTGTTAGATGCACTGACAGTGGCTCACGGTAAGGTCAATCGGCGTCCACTCGTTATTGCGGCAATGGATTTTACATTTATTGGTGGGTCGATGGGTTCTGTGGTCGGCGAGAAGATTTCCATGGCGATTGATTACAGCTTGGAACACCGCATTCCGTTGATGATTATCTCCAAATCGGGCGGTGCCCGCATGATGGAATCCGCTTTTTCATTGATGCAAATGGCTAAAACGTCCGCCAAATTGTCCAAATTGGGTAAAGCAGGTATTCCATACTTTTCCTTTCTGACGGACCCAACGACGGGCGGCGTTACTGCCTCTTTTGCCATGTTGGGGGACATCAACTTTGCCGAACCCAACGCTTTAATTGGTTTCGCTGGACCTAGAGTCATCAAGGAAACGATTAAAAAAGACCTACCCGAAGGCTTCCAGCGTTCCGAATTTTTATTAGAACACGGCTTTTTAGACTTTATCGTTGACCGCCAAGATTTGCGAAACACGCTCTCCGATTTGCTCTACTTTTTTGATAAAAGCAGGAAAGTCAATGGCGAAAACGTCGAGTTAAATGGCGTTGAGAAAAAAGAGAAGGTACTAGGATAATAGCTACTCTTCCTTCAAGCAGTCAATAGGATTGGCCGTTGCTGTCTGAATCGTTTTAATACTCAGCGACAAAACGACCAATACCAACACTAAAATCGCTGGCAAGACAAACAAATGTCCGCCTAATTCAATCCGAGTCGCAAAATTATTCAACCATTTATTGATTAAAAAATACGTGATTGGGAAACCAATTAGCAGGGCAATTCCTACTGTTTTCAGAAAATCCTTGGTCAGTAAATACATAATACTGAAAGTGCTCGCCCCGATAACTTTTCGAATGCCAATTTCTTTCGTTCGCTTCGCTACCGTGAACGAAGCTAGTCCGAATAGCCCTAGACAAGCAATAATAATAGCAACGATAGTCAAAATGCTAAAAACATCTCGAAAGCGCTCATCTGCTTTGAATTGTTTGTCGTACTCGCTATCCAAAAAGAAAAAAGAAAAAGGGGAATTAGGGTAAGTTGTCTTGAAAATTTGTTCGGCTGCGGCAATTTGCGCTTGGGGATTTTGATTATTAAATTTAATGCTAGCAAATTCGTCAAAACCTTCTTCTTGGCGGTAGATAATTGGAATAGGAGGAGACTTGGGAGCGTTCTGAGCGTAATTACTGATGACGCCTCGAATCGTCCAAGTATTTCCCCAAAAGTTGAGCGTTTGGCCTATCGCCGCTTCGGCATCTGTAATTTCCCATAGTTCAATAGCTTTTTCGTTCACGATAATACTGGGCAGTTCGTTGTTAATTTGCTCCGTAAAATTTTCGCCAGCTACTAACTCAATGTCCATTACACCAAGGAAATCCTTGTCAATGCTTCCAATGTAAAAATTATAGTTGTGTTCGATGACGGCATTAGGTAAATTGATGCCCGTCGTCGTGCCAAATTGACTGCTTGGTTGCCCCGGTACTATGCTGGATAAGGCCACATTTTCTACATCCGCTCGTTGCAGCAGCGCCTGTTTAAAAGCGTTATAACTAGACGATTTTTCGTTGGCGGCTGGCGCCTTTACTACCACTGTTTGGTCAATATTTAGGCCCAAATCTGCCGACCGCATGAAATCTAATTGTTCAAAAACGGTGAAGGTCTGAATCAGTAGAATAATGGTGATGGCAAACTGAAAAATGACTAAGGATTTTCTTAGAAATACGCCCTTGGCGGAATGTCCGTAGCTGCCTTTCAAAACGGACGAAGGGGGAAAGGAAGAAAGCAATAGTGCAGGGTAGGCCCCCGACAATAAAATACCTAACAATAAAAAAGCGAGAAAAGTAACCCAAAAGTTAGCGGATTGGAAAATGTTAAAATTGATGGGTAAACCAGACAGTTCCGTAAACTTATCTTTTGCCAAAGTAATAAAGGCAAGGGCTAGCAGGCCCGCTAGGAGGTTGATTAAAGCAGATTCGGTCAAAAACTGTGCTCGTAGTTGCCCTTTGGAGGACCCAATTACCTTGCGAACGCCTACTTCCTTTGCTCGGTCAAGTGCTTTGGAAGTTGCTAAATTGACGTAATTGACAAAAGCACTTAAAATGACCAAAAGCGCCACACCCAATAAAAAATAGACCGTCAAAGCGTCGTTATTATTGTCTGGTTCAAAGGTCTTGTGGGAGTACAAATGAATATCAGTAATCTTCTGACCAATCACTCGTTCGCTTTCAAGTTTCTCTTCCGCATTGAGGCGTTCACTAAATTTGGAGAGCGCATCGGAAAACTGCTCATACGACGCATTATCGGCTAACCGAACGTAGGTGTAGGTATTATTTCCATTCCAATTATCGTCTCGTTCGCCCCACTCAGTGAGTAAGGTAGGATAGGAAAACAGCATATTAATCTTCAAATGGGTATTGGGTGGACTATCAGGCATCACCCCAACTACTTTAAACATAACGTCTTTTTCTCTTCGTGGTACCCATCCTATTTCTCCTATCACATCTAAGCGGCCATACAGGCGCATTGCGGTAGATTCCGATAGGACCATCTGGTAAGGTTCTGTAAAAATTGTAGCAGCATCTCCCAAAATTAATGGGTAATTGAAGATAGTAAAAAAAGAAGCATCGGCAGCGTAAACCCGTTCCATCAGAAAGGGGGTATCGCCTACTTTAAAATTAATACTCGGTTCGCCGATGTTATAGGTCCTCACAAAATCAGCTACTTCGGCAAGGTTGGCTTTTATTTGAGGGCCGATGGGCGGATACGTTTCACAATCTTGGGTGGTGACTGTTTTCCCATCCATGTAGTCCATAGTTAATCGAATAATCTTTTCGGGATTTTGGTGGATATCTTCGTAACTCCACTCAAATTGGACGTACTGAATAATCAGTAGCGCAACAGATAGGCCAATGGCAAGACCGAAAATATTGATGAAAGTGAAAGATTTTTCACGATTAAATACACGAAAGGCAATTCGAAGGTAATTTTTAAACATGGTGTTGGTCGTTTTCCTAAAGATGATGGTTTTTACAAGCGACCACTACACTGAAACTAATTTTTTAAGAAAAAACGCACCGTTGTTCCTATCTTTACTTCCGAATCTATTCAAATTTTGCTTTTGTAGTTATAATTTCCTCCCTATTCTTTATTTTGTCCAGATTTAGCTTTAGGGACTTCTTCCGCCTATTTAACAATAAGACTATGCCTCATAACTTAAAGGTTTTCGTTATCTTTGTTTGTAAGGGAAATTCTATTTCCAGTAATGTTTAACTAATTCAACGCATATTATGAATGGCCCCAACTTTAAAGTAGCTACTTCTTTATTATTTATTTTTTCGTTAGCTATCCTCTTTTTTCCAATTAGCGTAGTAGGACAAGAAACCGCAGAGGTATCTTCCACGACCACGCTTTTTAAAACATTTCAGCAAGAAGACCTCTTAAAAATAACCATCAAAACGGCAACTAAGCAATTAGTCGCTAAGAAATATAAAGAAGATTGGCAACCCATTGAACTTAGTTTCACGGATAAGGCGGGGACCACCCACGAATGGCCTGGGAAAGTCAGGGCACGTGGAAATATTCGGAAGCAAGTTTGCTATTATCCCCCTTTGAAATTAAAGTTTAAGAAAAAATGGTTACTCAAAAATGGGATGGATTCGGCTTACAATGATTTAAAGCTGGTAGTTGGCTGTAAAAAAGGAGATGCTTACGGTGATTTGGTCTTAAAAGAATACTTAGTCTATAAAATGTACGAAGCGTTGACAGGCATTAGTTTTCGAACACAATTGGTAGAAGCGGAGTTCATAGATACTGAAGACAGGTGGAAACCGTTTACGACTTACGCTTTTCTGATTGAAAACGAAGATGAAATGGCGAAGAGACTAAATGCCAAATGTGCCAAACCTCGACGACTCCGTTCCAAATATATCTATGCCGACCAACTGGATAAAATGGCTTTGTTTGAATACATGATTGGTAATACCGATTGGTCCGCACAGACGAGTCATAATGTACGCATCATTAAATGTAAAGACTACAAATTACCTCTGCCCATTGCCTACGATTTTGACTATTCGGGCTTCGTCAACGCACCTTATGCCGTTCATGGAGAAGATATTGATTTGGATAATGTCATGCAACGACTCTACTTGGGAATGTGTCGAGAAGAAGGAGTTTTAGAGCGACAAATTCCAGTATTTCAAGAAAAAAAGGCTGTTTTTTATCAAATCATCGACGATTTTCATTATTTGGATGAAAAGAAAAAAAAGCAAATCATGAGCTATCTCGACGATTTTTATAAAACGCTGGACAACCCCAAGATTTTTAAACGGAATATCTTAGCAGCTTGTCGAGAAAATGGACGGTAAAGTATGAGGTATGAAGTAGTTAGTTGTTTCTCAGGTGGAAATTTTGTGTAGTCAGGTATGGAATATAGATTTAGTCATTAGTTGAGGTTGTGTAGAAAAGGTATAAATAATCAGAATTCGAATGTATGAATAGCGTAATGGCTGTATGGGTTATATGGCTATATTGTTCTCGTAACAATTTTTACCATGACAATATAGCCATTTAACAATATAACCATCTGGCAATTTTGACCTTGATTACACAAATGATTTAATTTGATAACCTTCTACCAATCCCAACTAATGACTAATAATAACTACTTCTCTAACTCACCAATTCGGTACTCGGCGTTCGCTTTGTATTTCTCCCCAGTAATCTTTTTGTAAGCCGCTAAAGCGTCCGCTTTTTTACTAACTGCCTCCAAGATATTGCCTTGTGCCCAGTAGTATTTGTCCGCCGCCGCTTCTCCGCCCGCTTCGGCCATTTCGACTGCTTTATTGATGTGCGTACTTGCGTTGGCGCTATCTTTTTGCTTGTCGTACGATTTAGCGACGTAGTAATGGGCGGCGGCCGTTTCTTTTTTCGCTAAATGAGCCTTACCCGCTTCGATGGCTTTTGCATAATCTTTGGCGGTGTACAATTTACCAACGATGCTACTGGCCTTCTTTACCAATTGGGCAGCACGGTCTGCTTTGCCCGCTTTCTCTGACAATTCCGCAGCAGCTAAATAGGATTCTACCGCTTCC
Source organism: Bacteroidota bacterium (assembly GCA_039024375.1). GTDB lineage: Bacteria > Bacteroidota > Bacteroidia > Chitinophagales > Saprospiraceae > JAFMDF01. The sequence continues at coordinate 556 of JBCCQK010000015.1, read as the reverse complement.
ACTTTTTTTCCTTGGCTGTTATAAGCTTGCGCTAACCCCATGTAGTTAGAAGAATATTCGGGATTGAGTTCCATACCTCTTTTGAACAGGGTGATGGCTTCGTCGTAAGCCTTTGCTTTTCTTTTGGCAGAACCTACATAATAAGCTGCCTTGGCACCATTCTTCTTAGCTAGATTAATCACTTTTTCGTTCCCTTCCGCTTCGGCCGCTTTTAGGGCCTCTTCGATTTGTGGGTAGCCCGTTTCGTAATCTTTGGCCTTCAAGCTCGCATATCCTTTGTTGTACAAACTTGCTGCCGAAGCCTCTTGGGCAGATAGAGAAAAAGAGAAACCAATTAATAACGCTAACATCAGCGTCCACTGCTTTAAAAAATTCATGGGTAAAAGTTTAGAGTGATACATAAAATTCAATGATTTTGCTGAAAAAATGTTTTTGGTTGAAGAAGGTAGAAATAATAGGTCTTTGACAAAAAAGTAGCTTCTCTAAATTAATGTGGTCGCGAACCACAATGAATGATGGTTGATGAGTGATAAATGTTGAGTGTAACGAAATCCCG
>JBCCQK010000014.1:0-39879 GCA_039024375.1 Bacteroidota bacterium | reverse complement strand
GTCATTTTTGATGAGGCTATTTTTTCATTCTACAAGGTAAAAATTCTCTGCATAGCATCGCTACGGAGATAATTTTTAACGAAGTAGAATTGAAAAAGAGTCCATCATAAAATGTGTCGATTATTTGTGGTTAGGTACTTAAATCACTTTAATGCTTCCAACGCTGCCTTTGCCCGTTCAAAATTTGGGTTAAGATTCAACGCATTTTGGTAGTCTCGCTTTGCTGCTTCTTTATCCCCCATTTTTTCCGCCACCAATCCCCGATAATAGTAAGCAATGATGTACGTCGGAGAAGTTTCAACGGCCATATTAAAGTGTGTGTTCGCTTGGGGCAATGAATCCATTTCCAGATAAATAATCCCTGTATTAAATAAAGATTCCGAGTAATCGGGGTCGATTTGGTTAATGCGCTTGTACAGTTCGATGGCTTCGGGCAATTGGTCCGAAAAATGTAAGTATTCCGCTTTAGCGTGCAAGGCAACAACGTTTTTGGGAGCGACTTTGACCGCATTATCAAAATAATATTTAGCTAAAGGACTGCCTTTATCGGCGTGTAATTGCCCCAAGTTCACATACCCATCTACTAAATCGGGGTCATTTTCTACTGCCGTTTGGAAACTGCCTATCGCTCGGTCTATATCTCCTTGTTCCTTAAAAACCTGCCCTAACATAAAATAAGCTTCGGGATGAAGCGGCTGCAATTTCAAAATCTCGTTAATGGTATTAATGGACTTATCGTATTGCTTTAAAATCAACTGAAATTCGGATAATTTGAGCAGGGTAGGTATCCTATTGGGATATAAAGTCGCCGCTTTTAGCATGGTGTTCATCGCATTATACGACTGGTAGTAATCCAAGTAAACGTCGGCTAATAAATGCAAATAGTCCACATTAGTGGAGTCGATTTTTAAGGCTTTTTGTAAGTCCGCAATGGCCTCGTCGTAGCCTTCGTTTTGGTAAAATAAGTCGGCTCTTTTAGCGTACAAGCCTGCATCGTTGGGGTTCTCTTGGATAGCGACGCTTAGTCCGTCGATAGCGGGATTTCCCGTTGTCGTCGTAGCGGTCTGGTTGATTGCAGAAGGTGCGGTTTTTTCTTGCTCGGTTTGGCAAGCGAAAAATAAGATGCTTCCGACAAAAAAGATTAGACTAATTCTGTAAATCATGTTTTTCCGTATCTGTTTTAGCGTTTATTTTTTACCCCAAAGGTACAGAGTCCATAGAGCACACAAAGTTTGTTTCCGAGCGCAGATTTGACAAATCCTTTTACCTAGCTTACCATTTTGGTAAAAGAACTCGTCAGCGCTAAATAGTTACGTTTTTCTAATGAAATATTTGGTTGATGCGGTACTTTACTTATAGCTTTCTCTGTGTACATCTCAGCAAGCTACTTACCAAAATAAAATTTTACCCCACCGTAAAAGTTAGTCGTTGGCGCAGGTTCGTAAAATCGACTACCGAAAGCGTTGATACGTACGTTGTCAAAATACTCCGCTCCAAATAAATTATTGATGCCAAAAAAAGGTTCGACGCCCCACTTCGAGTCCTCGTATTTATAGCCCAATTTCAAATTGACGACCGTATAGCCTTCGACCGTTATGGAGTTGTCGTCTTTAGCAAACAAGTCGCCGACGTTTTTGACTTGTAAGGAACCAAATAATCCTTTTATACGACTGTAATTCAAGGCAAAGAACGTGGCGTGCTGCGGAATCCCTGGTAGAAAATTACCATTAAACGATTGAAAGTCGTCATATTTAAAATCGGAGTACGTGTAATTTAACAACGCATTTAATCCTTTCGCAACGTTGTAGGTCAAACTTATTTCTAACCCTTTGCGGTCGGTGCTACCCGCATTGCGAAAAAAGTCTCGGTCGGGAAATTCCTCCAATTCAAAAGAAACGATTTCGTCCGTTACGTTAATGGCGAACAACGCTAATTCGTAACGTAGTTTGTTGGCAGCAATTCCCTTAATACCTACTTCAAAATTCGTCGCTTCTTGGGGCATCAAATTGGGATTGAAGCCTCCTTCCCCCGTTGGATTATTGGATAATTCGTTCAGGGTAGGCGTTTCGAAGTTAGTGGAAACATTTCCGTAAATATTGGCTGCTTCCGATACACTATATACCAATCCAAAAGTTGGGTTGAAATTATTTAAGGTGGATTCGCCCGACTGGTCACCGTTATTCAAAAAGTTATCCGTCGCGCGCAAGCGAACAGCATCGTATCGAAGTCCCAAGGTCGCAATCAATTGTTCCGACAAGCTCAACTCTTGCACTAGATACGTTCCTAAACTCAAAAATTCTTCTTTTTGATCTAATGTCCTATTGCCTTTCTCTCCTTCTTCGTTGAAAAACCGCTTTCGGTCGTCCGCTTGATTTTGCAAATCCACGCCTATTTTTAAACGATACGGTAAACCAAATAATTTTTTATCCAACGAATAACTTGCGGTTAATCCCGTAAACGTCCGGTCAAATTCTACGATGCCGCCAAAGCCGAACGGCAAGCGGTTGGCAAAGTCTCGGGTGCTTATCCACGTTTTAATTTCTAACTGTTGGTCTTCCGAAATATCACTTTTGAAAATTAGCCCAAACCTAGATTGTTCAATCGCTTCGCCGCCCCGAAAAGTCAAATTTCTATCCCTAGCGCTGCGTCGGTCTTCGGTGGCTTGCGCCAAATTGATGCCGCCGGGGTCATCCGCCTGTGGGCTATTGGCGTAGTTGGCTAAAAATTGTAAGCTCGATTTAGGCGATAGTTGATAATTAAACTTGCCGTTTAGAATGGTGTTTTTCATACCGCTGTTTTCTCGGTAACCATCCGTTTTAACGTGCATTCCATGTAGTAGAAAGCTAAATTTTCCCAGTTGTTGGCCCGTTTTAATTTGGTATTGCTGCATCTGGTAGGACCCACCAGAGAGACCAAGTTCCCAAAAAGGTGTTGTAGGCGTAGGGTTCTGCGTGGTGAATTGAATCACACCGCCCGATGCGTTTCCATATAGACCCGAAGACGGACCCCGTACGACTTCGATATTTTCTAAAACGCCTAAGTCCAAGTTATCTACTTGCGCTTGACCATCGGGCGTTGATTCGGGGATGCCATCTACTAGGATTTTTACTCCTCGAATACCGAAGGCAGCTCTTGCGCCAAAACCTCGAATGGATACCCGTAAATCCTGCGCAAAATTATTGGGATTTAAGGCAAACAAACCGGGAACGGCGTCCAACGATTCGTTGACGGATAGCTGTGCTTGTCCCCGCTGAATAAAAGCATTGGCTAAGGAAGTGGTTGCCAGCGGAGACTGCAAATCTGACGTTTCAAATCTAGTTGATTGAACGGTGACGGGCACTAACTCGAATATTTGGGACGTGTCGATTTGTGCAATAACAACGATTTGTAAGCAACAGAGTAAAAAGGAAAAAACGAATTTCATGAACTGAACTAGTAATGAGTTGAATAATGACTACAAATAAAGAAAACACTTTTTAAAAAGTTGCTAAAAAGATAATTTATACCTTTACTTTCCTTGAGAATACCCTAAGGCTAGGGCTTTAAGAAGCGGACACTTGTTCTCTAGCGATTAAAAAAATCCTAGTTCTATGATATTTGGGGGTTAGTCCCGTTAGGGACTTTACATCGGTAGAAAATAAGATTTTTATCGCCTTCATCGTGCCGTTAGGTACGATACATACCGTACCTAACAGCACGGAAGATATTGAATCACCTCCATTTTCTAACGACATCATGTACCTAACGGCACATTTCTGGTATATCCCCAAATTCCCTTAGTGGTTAGTCAAGATAAATTTGTCGGATAGGAGAGGGAGATTCCTTGAGGGAATCTTTCTCTTTCAACGGTTAAAAGAAGAAGATTCTCTGAAAGAACCTCCTTCTCCTGCTCAATTGGAACCCGACAGTATTAATTTGGAAAACTACCTAGAATTAGAAAAAATCTAATGAAATTGAAATTACGTACTGCTACTTCCGATAATTTGGAAACCATTTGGGAAATGTGGAAAGCTATAATGGACCAAAAAGTTTATTACCCTTACGATAATAGTTATACCAAAGAAGTAATTTGCGGAAGCTGGATTAACTTAAATAACCACGTTTACGTCGCCGAAAGAGAAGACGAAATTGTCGGAGCGTACATTTTTAAGGCGAATCAACCTGGTTACGGCGGACATATTGCCAATGCTGCGTATCTGGTTAAGACAACGGAAAGGGGTCAAGGTATAGGCCATCATTTATGCGCCCACTCGCTCCAAATGGCAAAGGACGCAGGCTATCGGGCGATGCAGTTTAATTTGGTCGTCAGTACGAATAAGGGTGCTATAAAGACTTGGTTGGATAACGGTTTTGAAATTATTGGTACGGTACCAGAAGGATTTTACCACGTCGAAAAAGGGTACGTGGATGCACATATTTTTTATAGAAAACTCTAAAACCCTTTTCTCCATTCAGTAATGACGAAAAAACAACTTGTTCTTTTAGATTTTAAATTGAATCTTTTTTCGATAGGTTTTCAATCCATTAAAAAAAGAACCCAATTAAAAATCGACCAAGTCATTTTTTCGTCGTCTCTGAGATTTGAACTTGCCCAATGACACCAAAGTTTTGTCGATGTTTTATGGAGAAGCAAATCTCTACTCCCTGTCCTCTGCTCTCTACTCTAATCAAAAAACATACGTTTATTTTTTGTAAATTTGTAGGAACCAACTAACCAAGAAACCCCATTTTATCCATATCAAAAGTAAACTACGAAATTACTACATGAGCCAATTTGTCGTTTCCGCCAGAAAATACCGTCCACAGCGATTTGATGAAGTAGTTGGGCAGGAACACGTTTCCCAAACGTTGAAAAATGCCCTGCAAAACGACCAATTGGCGCACGCCTTTTTGTTTTGTGGACCACGTGGAGTAGGTAAAACGACTTGTGCCAGAATTTTGGCCAAAGTGCTCAATTGCGAAAACAGAACGGAAGACTTTGAAGCGTGTAATGAATGTAGTTCTTGCCAATCTTTTAATAGCAATTCTTCCTTCAATATCAATGAATTAGATGCGGCGTCGAATAATAGTGTAGAGCATATTCGAGCGCTCATCGAGCAAGTGCGTTTTCAACCTCAACAGGGACAGTATAAAATATTCATCATTGATGAGGTCCACATGTTGTCGCAGCAGGCCTTCAACGCCTTTCTAAAGACCTTGGAAGAGCCGCCTTCTTACGCTATTTTCATTTTAGCTACTACGGAGAAGCATAAAATCATTCCAACTATTTTGTCTCGTTGTCAGATATTTGATTTTAAGCGGATTCAAATCCCTCGAATGGTCGAACACCTGCAGCAAATCTGCGCGGCGGAAGGCATCGAAGCGGATAAGGATGCACTGCACATCATTGGCCAAAAAGCGGACGGCGCATTGCGGGATGCCCTATCAATTTTTGACCGCATGACCAGTTTTGCGGGTAAAAAAATTGATTACGAAAGTGTTATCGAAAACCTTAATGTTCTCGATTACGACTATTACTTTCGAGTGGTTGATGCCATGTTGGTAGAAGATACAGCCACGGTTTTATTGATTTTTGATACCATTTTTAGAAAAGGCTTCGACCCCGATATCTTCATCAACGGTTTGGCGGAACACCTAAGAAATCTGTTGGTCTGTAAAGATGCGAAAACCATTCACCTACTAGAAACGGGCGATTCCCTCAAAGAAAGATACGCACAGCAAGCTAATTTGGCACCGAATAGTTTTATTTTAACGGCGCTGAATATGGCAGCGGAATGTGACATCAATTACAAAATGGCCCGTCATAAAAGACTGCACGTTGAGATGGCCGTCATCAAAATGACCTACATTGGTCGAGCGGTCGAAATTACCCAGTCTCCTACAGCAAACGTAGGTCGTGTGGAAAAAAAAACACTTGATGTAAGTCCCATTGTGCCAATTGTCGCTGCTCCGAAGCCTAGTATAACCAATGGTAGAAAACCAGTAGCATTGAAACCGACTCAACCGACTTCTAACCCCACTTCCAAAGTAGTTGCGCCAACGCCAGCGGTTAGTAATATAACGGAATCGTCGGTATCACTTTCCGAACCTACCATTGTGAGTGAACCCGAAGTCGCTCTAGCGGTTCCGCCAAAAGTAGAACCTCCTAAACGCAAAACGACAAAATATGATATGCCCTCTTTGGGTAATTTAGACGACGATGAAGAAGAGGAAACGTCAATGGGGACTTCTGCTCAAACTTCCATCGTTTTGGATAATGAACTCTTGGACAAAACATGGAACGACTACGTAGCAACCATTGATTCTCCTTCTGTAAAAGCTGCCTTTCAAAAAGCGGAAGCCAAAGTCAAAAACGAATCGACCATCGAAGTAGTTGTCGGGTCACAGATGGCCAAGGGAATGATTCAGCAGGAGAAAAAATTGATTCCTTTTTTGCGACATCGAATTCCCATTGCGGATTTGGCGATGGAAATTACGATTGATAGTACGAAGGCCAGTCAATTGATTAAACCTAAAAAAATATTGACCGTAAAAGAAACGTACGAAATGATGCGGGAAAAAAATCCAATGGTACACGAGTTGCGCCTTCGCTTAGATTTAAAACCCGACAATCAGTGATTTTATAAATGATGGATGATGAGTGATAAGTGATTATCCATAATTGGCAGATAAACCGATTAAAAAACGGCTACCCGTCTAATGTTGTACCTAATTGAAAATAAATTAATTACAACTTATTGGTTTTCAGTTTACTTTGTTCCAACTGTAAGCTGTTTGCCGTCAACCGTAGGCCGAGAGCCAAAAAAACGAAAGCCCCATGTCAAACTTTAAACTCAGTGATGGCACCAACATTTTTCAATTAGCTATTTCGGGAGACGTACAAGATGCTACTGGCGCTTCCATTGGAAAATGGACTACCAATAAAGATAACCAAATTGCTATCCAGCAAGAGGACGGACAGGAAACAACGATTCCCGTTCATTGGAAATTCAACGAAGAGAATCAATTCTGCTTACTGGACAGTCAGCAAAACGAGGTGTTTAATTTCTGTACCATTCCTGATATTCGTCCAAAATTTACCCTCAGAAATGCTATTTTAGAAGTACGTCCTGCGAATAACCACCCATTTATTTTTGATGTTCGTGGTAACTGGGATTTGAACGACCAACACCAACTGCTTTTCAATTGCGGCGGCGTTTCTTCCATTCTAGATGGTATCCTTTCTGATAAAAAAAGTCGATTTATTTACCGAGTTCGAGACCGAAATAATGCGCGCATTAATTTTAGATTGGGCTTTGCAGGAAAATGGGAACAAGTTACCAATGATGGAATTCCTAGGTTGCGTTTTTCATACCAAAGAGAAGCGGACGAAGTGGGCGTTTTCGAAATGCCCGCCGATGGAAAATTGCTGATTGAAAATGGCATGAATCAGTTTCGTTACGTTTACGATAAGGATAACAAAACTTTTGGCATCACCCTACTAGGTTTTTTAAAAATTAAAGAAAACCTAGAAATATCTTATTCTTTAGACAAGCAAAGTGCGAGAAATGGAGAGGAATTGGTAGCGGCTACCACTTTCACTTTTCAAGCGGCGTTTTCGGGTAACCAATTTGACGGCGATTTAGGGTTGGTATTGTTGAAAGAAGATAATACGCCGGGCGATTACCACCTTAGCGTAACGGGTGACTACACTGGTGTTATCGGAGAGACTAGAGTTATGGTTGGATTTCGGTTTAGCCAGCGTAGAAAAGGACACTTGGTGACACGTAAATTTGGTATTGGTGGAGCATTTAGCTGGGAAGCAGGACAAGTAAGCTATGCTATTGATGCGGGTGGTGGCATGGTAGAGTTGCATTTGGGCTTAGATATTCATTTGAAAGATGGCGGAGATTTGAACTCTAAGTTTTCGTTGGTGAGTGCAGACGGGCAAGTGCGGACAATTACGTTTTTACTAGGCATTACTTTTTAAAAGCTAGGTATTGGGAATCGCTTAACTTATCTCTTATTTGAATAGCTGTTCGACAGTCTTCATTGGAAGAAACATTTTTTCACTATCTGGAAGTGATATAAATCCAAATCTATCGTAAAACTTGACGGCATTTCCATCGACGGGGTCAACTATCACTGCCATCGAACCAATGACTTTAGATACCTGAAAACTTCTTTTTAGAGCGTCAATCAATAATAATTTTCCCAACCCCTGTCCTTTATTTTTTTCACTAATTGCTAATCTACCTAGTAGGGTTACTGGTAAAGATTCGTAGGCCCTCGGTAGTTTCTTTTTTATGTCTTCGGGAATAACCTCTCTCGGAATCCCCGCATTTGAAAGTGTATAAAATCCTTTGATTTCATTTTCTTCATTTGGCATCACAAAACAGGCAGACAATTTCCGCTTTATGTCTTGTTTTGCCTGTTTTTGAATATAGTTGTCTAAGTATGTATTTCCACAAGTAAATGCTGATTTCTTGTGTTTTGGGTCGAGGGGAACTGTTAGATAGTCTGCCATTTAGAGGAGTTTATTGTATTCTTTCAAAGCAGACTTTAACTCATCGTTAGGGGAAACTCCCTTGAAAACTAAGTCAAAAAAAATTTCTTGGTCTTTTTTTGAGGCGATGATTTTATTGTGTTCCTCCACAATTTCTTCGGCTTTTGTTTGAACTGCCCTTAAAACGAATTCAGTTAAACTTCTGAAACCACCTAGTTTCGAGGCATACTCAAAAAACTCTTTTTGTTCTTTTGTAAGTCTTGCATCGAATCTTGTCATTTCAACACTTTTCATATTTAATCTGATTTTGATTTATCAATTCAATACAAATGTACGTTTTTTTTACGTACAATTCAATTCGGCGTTTATATTATTTCTTTTCCTCACTTGCTGCCAATCATGTTATAAATTCCTACTCCCCGTCCGCCCAAAGAGGCAGTCGGGCTGGTCTAATCTCAGTACTTTACTTTAAACAGTCAAAAAATACAATCTCAAATCGAGCTAGAGCATCGCATATTTTAGTTGACTACAATTGGTCGTATTCGTCTAAATGCAAGTCTTCAATCAAGCGAATCAGTTTGTTGTGGTAGTTTTTATCCGTGGCGTAGCCTGCCTTTTTCAGACCTAGTGCCCATCCCTTGTAGTCGGTTGGGTCCAACTTCGTCAAATGCTTATACCGCTTATATGTTAGCAATTTACTGTGCGCCCGAAAACTTTCCCACGAAGAAGCGTACTTTCTAAAAAAGTCTTTGTGACTGTCGTCGGAGAAGTTAGAACAATGCCCTTTCTTGCAAGACTTCGAAAAACATTTAATACCAAAGTGGTTATTATTTTTGGTAGCTAAAGGACTTGCTCCCGCATTGGTTTCGATTAACCCCTGTGCTAAGGTGATACTCGCAGGAATGTTAAATTTGCGCATCTCCTCCTGCGCAACGTTGGCAAAACGTTTCACGTAAGCCAGTTGCTTTTTGACTTTTGGCGTCATGACAATGGGCTTACGAACAGGCTTCATGGGCTTAGAAACAGTAGCCTCGGAAGTGCCACTTGGCAAAATATTGCTAGAAACACTTAATGCAGTGGACTGTGCTTTAGGGGTAGTAACGGAATGATTCGCTACGATGGGTGCATTACCCGTTCCAAGATTGATGTTGAGGTTCAAATCTTTCTTTAACGCAAAAAAAGTACAAACACCCAAGAAAGCCAATTTAAACCAATTTTGCCGCAACCAATTCTTGATGTCTTTTTTTAGTTGTCGTAGTGGTTTGTAGATTTTTTCTTCTAACAAACGATTAATATCCAACTCGTCAGGTAGTTGTTTATAATCCATAGTTTCAAAATTTGAGATTGTGATAAAAAGTCAAAGTCAATATTGATGTCTTTCGACATTAATTACAACTCAAATTTAAAACAAATAGTTTGTTTTTTCAAAAAAATTAAAACATTTTTATTTTTAGTATAACAAGTTAGCTTTCAAGTGGTTGATAATCAATATATTTATTTTGAATTTTTTGTTTTAAAAAATTCAACTACTATATTTTCTGTTTGTTTATCATTTGGACTGAATCCCGTATTTTTTGACCCTCGGTAGGACATATAACAGGGCCATTTCCACCAAAGAATGCCTTTACACCATTTTTTGTTTTTGATATTTTCGAACACAACCTCGTAGCAAAGGCTTTGCGTTTTATCATTAAACGCCCTACCATTGGCTTCGGCGTGTGGGTTTTTCCAAGTTTCCTCGACGCTTCTAAAACCGATTTCTGTAAAGACCATTGGTTTGTTATACTTGCTGCAAATGGATTCAATTTTATCCGTTACTCTAGCAAATGCTTTACTCAATTCTCTCTTAGTAGGATTATTGTTTTTGCTTAAAGGGTAATAGCAATTAAGCCCGATAAAATCCAGCGCATCCCAAAATTTTAGCTGCTCAAATTCGTCTCCCCAATTAGCGGCGTAGGTGAGCGGGCCGCTGTAAACACCTCTGATTTTTTGAATGAGTTGGCGCCAGTCTTTTTCTCTAGCTAGTGTGGCTTTGGCAAATTCGACGCCGATGCAGTAGCTATTAAAATTGTTAATTTCGGCAAGAAGGGCATAATGTCTTGCCCACCGATAGTAATTATCAAAAAACTGCTGCCAGTCTCGTTCTGTCTTCATGGCAACGTCCCCCGGCCAGCTACTTCCTAGCCAAATTTGTGGCTTTAACATCGTGTGCATGCCCAATTTTTGTGCTTCGGCGTGGGAGAAAATTACCGCTTGGTCGTTCTCGCCGCCCGCACTTTGTAGAATTGGGATAAAGGACGGTTGGTTAGGATTGCGTATATACGAGTAGGGAACAATAGCTACGGCGTTTGTTCCGATTTGCGCCAAATGTTGTAGTGACTCTTTGGCGAGTTGAGACCCGTAGCCGTTATACACTCGATAGCCTTCGTGGGCAAAGTTGAAGCCTTGTAAGTACGGAATTTTTGCCGAGGTCGGCGTTTGAATTTCTTTGGAAAATTTATCTTCAAGATACTGCTGCCACGGTTCGTCAAGCTTTTGCAAATCGGAACGACTCCATTGCTGATAATTTTCAAGCACTTTTTCCTTTCCAAAATGGGTTATTAAAAAATCCATAAATGCACCTGCCATTGCCCCCATAACTAAGTAGGATTCTTTTTGGTATAAATCATTATTGAGTAATTCGGACAAGGGCGGTAGATTATTCGAAGTGTACAGTTTTTGTGTCCAATATTGATGGCCTCGCTTTTGCCACGTTTCGGTAAAACGAACGACTAGCCCCGTTTCTAAGGCTTTCAGGTTGGGAGCGCCCAACACATTTCTAAACAACAAGTAATTCTCGGGATGCAGCGTACTTCCCGAAAAATTATCGTTCATTACTACGGCAACCTGTTGTTCTTCCCAATTGACGGATGCTTCCCGCATACTAGCGATTTGAAGGGCTTTTTGTTCCACGGAAGGATAAAAATGATAAGCTATTTTGGGTAATTGTATAGGGCGTTCCAGAAATGCTTCGATAGCTTGGTGGGTCTCTTCGCATTTTTTCGTAATTCTTTGGAGCGTTGCTCGACTCAACGGGGCGTCGTGCGCAATGAATCTGAAATGTTCTGTCACAGCGACGGTGTCGTTTTTTCCCGAAAAATCAAAATGTGTTTTTTTGTTCAATTCCCAAGTTTTTTGGTCAAGATAGCCCGCTATTTTCCTATTTCCATCTTGATAGAGTTCGTAGCCCCAATTTTGCCAGAACATTCCTGTGTAGTCATCGGGATAATTTTTTTGTAAAAATTGCTGTACGTATTGGTTATCGTTGCCCGTTATCCAATAAATAGGCAACTGAATATTGTAGGGATTGGGGAAAGGGAATAAAAAAAAAACATCCTCGGGGTCCTTGTAGGTTTGTTTGTCAAAGGTAAAGGAAGAGGTGGTCAAAGTAACGGGAAAAGTGCTAGCTAGTTCTTTTAATAAGGGCGAATCACCAATATTTCCGACGATAAATAGAGCATTATTTTGTATTTGCTGTTTGGTTAATTCATTGAAGGTCACGCCCTGTGCTTCAACACCAAAACGTTGATTCGCCGAAAAAGCCGCTATTTTGGATGAAAAGAAAGTCGCACTCTGTTGGTCGTCGGGATAGACGAAAAGGATTTTTTGGGCTTGTCGCAAATTCCTTCGTAATTCTCTACTCGTCGGTAGGCGATTTTCGACCATTTTTTCTTCGTCGGATGTGATTTGACTATTTGACTGACAATTGGGAGAAAGGAAAGATAGCACCGCAAAGAAGAGCGTTAAGTAGCGGTTATTTTTGAGTTGAAACATCGGATTAGGTGTATGTTTTATGGGTAAAAATGTCCTCGCTAAATGGATGATAAGTCTGCTCCCTACTCTCTATTCTGAATCTCTACAACTCTTCCTTCAAAAAACGACCCGTGTGACTCGTCTTATGCTTGGCAACTTTTTCGGGCGTTCCCGTACAAACCACTGTTCCACCACCACTACCGCCTTCGGGACCAATATCCACAATGTGGTCGGCTACTTTAATCACATCCATATTGTGTTCAATCACAACAATAGTATTTCCCTTCTCGACTAGTTTGTTTAGAACGGCTAACAAATGTTGAATATCTTGAAAATGGAGTCCCGTTGTGGGTTCGTCCAAGATGTAGAGTGTTTGTCCAGTATCTCTTTTGGATAATTCTTCGGACAGTTTGACTCGTTGCGCTTCCCCACCCGAAAGCGTTGTGGCCTGTTGCCCGAGTGAAATATAACCCAGTCCAACTTCCTGCAATGTTTTCATTTTTCGGTAAATCTTTGGAATGTTTTCGAAGAAGACCACGGCTTCATCCACCGTCATGTCCAACACGTCGCTGATAGATTTTCCTTTGTACAAAATTTCTAGGGTCTCTCGATTATAACGTCTGCCCAAACACGTTTCACATTCGACTTGTACATCGGGTAGCAGGTTCATTTCAATAACTCGCTTTCCAGCCCCTTGGCAAGTTTCGCAGCGACCACCTTTTACGTTAAACGAAAAACGCCCCGCTTTATAGCCCCGAATAAGCGATTCGGGATGTTTGGTAAACAATTTTCGGATTTCTGTGAAGACGCCCGTATAGGTAGCGGGATTGGAACGGGGTGTTCGGCCGATGGGCGATTGGTCAATTTCAATTACTTTATCCAAATAGTCTAAACCTGCAAAAGATTTGTAGGCCATTGGTCGCTTGCGACTTTTGTAAAAATGTTGTCGCAAAATGGGATATAACGTTTCGTTGATAAGGGTTGATTTTCCACTGCCCGAAACGCCCGTGATGCAGCAAAAAGTCCCTAATGGAATGGTTAGATTGACATTTTTGAGATTATTTCCCGTAGCTCCTTTTAAGACCAACTTGTTGCCGCTACCCTTCCGTCGCTTCTTGGGTGTTTCAATTTGCCGCACGTTATTGAGAAACTCGGCCGTGATGGTTTCATTTTTGATAAACTCGGCGGGTGTACCTTCGCCCACTAATTCTCCACCAAATTTCCCAGCGCCAGGTCCCAAATCAATCAAATAGTCGGAAGCCAGCATAATGTCTTTGTCGTGTTCAACAACAAGGACTGAGTTGCCAATCTCGGCCAATTCTCGTAGCGCTTCGATTAGTTTTTGATTATCTCTTTGGTGTAAACCAATACTCGGTTCGTCCAGAATATAGGTGATACCCGTTAGCTGCGACCCAATTTGGGTAGCCAGTCGAATCCGCTGGGCTTCTCCGCCCGATAAAGTTCTAGCGGGACGGTTCAGCGATAAATACGTTAAACCGACATGTAGCAAAAAACCGAGCCGTAGTCGTAACTCCTTTAAAATATCTTTGGCAATAACGGTTTGTCGTTCGGTCAAATCGTCCTCGATTCCTTCTAGCCATTCGCTCAATGGTACCAAATCCATTTCCGAGACATCGGAAATATTTTTTCCTTTTATTTTAAAATGCAAAGATTCCTTTTTCAGGCGCTGTCCGTTGCATTCGGGACAATCGTCCACGACCATGAAATCTTCCGCCCAGCGTCTAATCTTTTCGGAAGAGGTATCGGAATACCATCGACTCAACATCTTGACCAAGCCGTCGAAAGCCAAATCGTAGGTGTAGTCCTTTTTTCCGTAACGCATCTTAACGGGAATCGTATCGTCGCCGCCGTAGAGAATCGTATTTAAAGCCGCTTCGGGAATATCTTTAATCGGCGTAGAAAATTTGAACTTATATTTTTTAGCAATTGCTCGAAGTTGTTTAAAGTTCATATTGTCCCGAACTTCGCCGAGCGGAACAATGCTCTGTTCGTTGATAGACTTATTCTTGTCGGGAATGACTTTGTCTAAATCGACCTTATCCACCTTCCCCAAACCTTTACAGTTGGGGCAATAGCCGTAGGGCGAATTGAAAGAGAAAGTATTAGGAGAAGGTTCTTCGTAGGAAATTCCCGAATCGGCATCCATCAAATGCCGACTGTAAGGATAGATTTTTTTGCTTTCGGCGTCCATCAACAGAATTAATCCATTGCCCATCTTCATGCCCGTTTTGAGCGATTCGACCAAACGGTCTCGGCGTTCTTCGGTCACTTTTAGGCGGTCGATGACCACTTCAATGTCGTGTACTTTGTAGCGGTCCACTTGCATTCTTGGAACTAAATCCAGAATGACATTATCCACCCTCACTTTGGTGTAACCCTGCTTACGTGTATGGTCGAAAAGTTCTCGGTAGTGTCCTTTTCGCCCTCGAACTAGCGGCGATAGAATTAACACCTTTTTCCCACTAAACTGTTGGTAAATATTCTCTAGAATCTGGTCTTCAGTATATTTGACCATTTTCTTACCCGTTTTGTAAGAATGGGCTTCTCCAATTCGGGCAAATAATAAGCGTAAAAAATCGTAAACTTCCGTAATCGTCCCAACCGTAGAACGGGGATTGCGACCGACCGTCTTCTGTTCAATGGAAATAACGGGACTCAAGCCCGTAATCTTCTCCACATCGGGCCGCTCCATTTCTCCGATGAACTGACGTGCATAGGCAGAAAACGTTTCCATGTATCGTCGCTGCCCTTCGGCGTAAATCGTATCGAAGGCCAAAGACGACTTACCACTACCACTAATACCCGTGATGACGACTAACTTATTGCGCGGTATTTTGACCGTCACCCCTTTTAGGTTGTGCACCTTTGAATTAATAACTTGGATGAACTGTTGCTCGGGAGCGCCTTTGGAGGTCTTTTTTTCCTGCTTTTTATCCTTAGTTACTGTTGTTGTCATATTTATTGAGCCTTGCGAATGGTAGTTTTCTAAAAGTGATGGACGTCGAATCTACTTGATAATCGTAACACGACTCTCCGAGTTGTGCTTGTATAGCTAATTAACCATGACATAGTAACCCTATTTTTCAACAGGTTGTTTAAAATCGCTAAACTCTTGACTGAAATCGCTGCTATTACTGCCACTGCTACCTACCCAACCACCACCCGCTGAATATCCGCTCCCAAAGCGTTCAACCGCTGGTCAATTTGCTGATACCCTCGGTCAATTTGCTGGATGTTGTGAATCGTACTCGTTCCTTTGGCCGACATGGCCGCAATCAATAACGAAACGCCCGCTCGAATATCGGGAGAAGTCATTTCAATGGCCTTCAAAGCATAGCGTCTATCCAGTCCAATGACGGTCGCTCGGTGCGGGTCGCAAAGAATAATCTGTGCGCCCATATCAATCAATTTGTCCACAAAAAACAAGCGACTTTCGAACATTTTTTGATGAATCAATACACTGCCCCTCGCCTGAGTAGCCATAACCAAAATAATGCTCATCAAATCGGGCGTAAAACCGGGCCAAGGCGAATCGTAAATGGTCATAATTGAGCCATCGATGAAAGTTTGGATTTCGTAATGGGTTTGCGGTGGAATGTAAATATCGTCGCCATCAATGTCCATTTGAATGCCCATTCGGCGGAACACGGGCAGAATATTCCCCAATTCTTTGACGGCGGCATCTTTGATGGTCAGTTCGGATTGGGTCATAGCGGCTAAGCCGATGAAACTCCCAATTTCAATCATATCAGGCAAAATCCGATGTTCCGTTCCTTTCAAGGATGAGACCCCTTCGATGGTCAGTAGATTAGACCCAACGCCTTGGATTTTGGCGCCCATGCGATTGAGCATTTTGCACAATTGCTGTAAGTAAGGTTCACAAGCGGCATTGTAAATCTGCGTTGTTCCTTTGGCTAAAACGGCAGCAAGAACAATATTGGCCGTTCCCGTTACCGAAATTTCGTCCATCAAAATGTGCGTACCTTTTAGGTTCGACCCTTCGATAAAATAGCAGCTTTTCTCGTCGTCGTAGTTAAAAATGGCACCCAACTTTTGGAAGCCGATGAAATGCGTATCCAGCCGTCGTCGCCCGATTTTATCACCTCCTGGTTTGGGTAAAAAAGCTCTTCCAAATCGAGCTAGGAGTGGCCCAATTAGCATGACCGACCCTCGGATTTTTTTGGCATCTTTTTGAAAAGCGGGAGATTCAAAGAAATCTAAATCAACCGATTTAGCTTGGAAAACGTAAGTATCAGGGGCCGTTCTCTCCACGCTTACGCCGAGTCCTTTCAGCAACACAATTAATCGTTGTACATCGAGAATGTCTGGAATGTTCGTGATGGTTACTTTTTGGTCCGTCAATAAAACGGCACAGAGAATTTGTAGCGTCTCATTTTTAGCACCTTGAGGCGTGATACTTCCTTTTAACTTTTTTCCGCCGACGACTTTAAAAGATTCTGATGGCATTAGTTGGTGTAGTTTTATTTTTTTTAAAAAGCAATTTATACTAAGGCAAAATCGCTCTCCCAAAGATAGAATAGTCCTATTGATACTGTGCTAAAAATCAATTTTTTTTTGCCCAAAAGGAAACGAAGCCAATAAAAAAAGGGAAGCCTAAGCTCCCCTTCTTCTGTATATTTTTATGTTAGTACTTATCGTCGTCTGCCGCCACCACTATTTCTACGTTTTGAGTAGCGGTCATTGCGGTCCCTGTGGTCACGGTCGCCTCCACGGTCTCGATAATCTCTATCGTTAGACTTTTTACGTTTGCGGGCATCCGCCAAATTATCAATGGAAATTTCTTCAGCCAGTAATAATTCTCCGTTTGATAAAGTGAGTAAGTCATTTTTAATGACCTCATCACTTACGAAGTGTTCGCGGTTCCACGTCTTGTAGGCCAGTTTCATGTACGAACCAATCACTTTAGTGAACCCCGCTTTTATGGGGCCATCTTCCATTCCTTTGGCTTTCTTAATCAACTGAGTTACGTTGTTCCCGTAGTGTCGAAACCTAGCTTCTGACTTTGGGTAAGGAACAATTTCTGGTCTTTTTAGTACGTCTTCAGGCGTGGGAATAATACCGCTCGGCGGTGTTACCTTCAAATCGTACTTCGCTATTCGAAAAATATGTTTCCATAATTTTTCTTTGTAGTCTTCGATATTTCGATTTTGCGGATGCATTTGGTACATCAACTCTACCATCTTTTCAATGAACGCCTGTCTTTCCTCATCGTCTTCAATGGTCTTAGCGTGTAGGATAAGTCGCTGTACGTTTCGACCATATTCGGGAATCACTAACAATTCTCGTTGAGAATTGTATTCCATATTTAAGGCATTATTTACCATCATAGTTCTTAAGTTGTTTGCCACACCGATAAAATAGAGAATTGAAGTAAAAATCTTTTCTTAAAATCTTTATCGTTGGGTCATTTATTTAAATCGGTTACTCTACCGTCACGGACTTAGCCAAATTTCTTGGCTGGTCAACGTTGCATCCTCGTTGCACCGCAATGTGATAGGACAATAATTGTAGTGGAATGGAGGAAATTAGTGGCGTTAGCGGTTCTTCCGTTGCGGGAATTTCAATGGTATAATCCGCAATTTTACTAATTTCTTTGTCTCCTTTTGCCACAATAGCAATAACAATCCCTCTCCTCGCCTTTACTTCTTGGATATTACTCGTGATTTTTTCGTAAGCACTTGTATTGGTCGCAATGACAATGACGGGCATGTTTTCGTCAATTAAGGCAATGGGACCGTGCTTCATTTCGGCAGCGGGATAACCCTCAGCGTGAATGTAGGAAATTTCTTTCAATTTCAAAGCACCTTCTAAGGCTACAGGAAAATTATACCCTCTTCCTAAGTATAAAGCATTAGGTGCATCTTTTATTTCCCCTGCAATATACTCTATTTGCGGATTGATGGCCAAGACTTCGGCTACCTTTTGTGGAATTTGGGCCAATTCCGCCACTAATTGATTAAAATAGGTATCAGAAATTGTCTTTTTTTCTTTGGCAAACATCAATGCTAGCATCGTTAATAGCGTCACTTGTCCGGTGAAAGCTTTGGTTGAAGCAACACCAATTTCTGGACCAGCGTGAATGTAACACCCCGCATCTGTGAATCTAGCTATGGATGACCCCACAGCGTTGACAATACCAAAAGTCAACGCTCCTTTTTGCTTAGCCAATTTCAAAGCCGCTAAAGTATCGGCCGTTTCACCCGACTGAGAAATGGCAATTACTACATCTTTATCAGTTATAACGGGATTGCGGTATCGAAATTCGGAAGCGTATTCTACTTCTACGGGGATTCTAACTAAGTCTTCAAATAAATACTCTCCTAAGAGTCCTGCATGCCAAGAGGTACCGCAACCAACGATGATAAAGCGTTGGGCTTCCAGCATTTTTTGTTGTAATTCTAAAACGCCTCCAAGACTTACCCAACCTTCCTCGGCATTAAGTCTTCCTCGCATACACTCGGCAATCGTGTGTGTCTGCTCGTGAATTTCTTTCAGCATGAAATAGTCGTATCCCCCTTTTTCCAACGCTTCAATTTCCATTTCTAGTTCTTGAATAAACGGCGTTTGAATTTCGTTGCTAATGGATTTGATGGTGATATCGCCGTTTCGTTGAACGGTGACAATTTCTTCGTCTTTTAAATAAACTACCTTCTTGGTGTATTCGACGATGGGCGTGCCGTCCGACGCCAAATAAAATTCATCTTCTCCAATACCGACTACTAGGGGGCTAGACTGTCTAGCGGCTACCAATTTGTCGGGTTCGTTCTTGTCCATTACTACGATGGCGTAAGCACCGACAACTTTGGTTAACCCAACTCTAACCGCTTCTTCCAAAGATAAGCCATCTGCATTTTGCAATTCTTCAATCAAGTTGACCAAAACTTCAGTATCCGTTTCGCTTTTGAAGGTATGACCCAATTTTTGCAGGGCTTCTTTAAGCAGTGCGTAATTTTCTATAATTCCGTTGTGGACTAAGGTCAATCGCCCACTGCTTGAAGTGTGTGGATGAGCATTGAGGTCATCGGGTTTTCCGTGGGTTGCCCAACGAGTATGGCCAATTCCAATCGTTCCATCCGTGTGCTTTTCCGCTGCAAAGTTTTCTAATTCTTGCACCTTTCCTTTTTTCTTATAAACATTTAGTTGGCCATTCAAAAGCGCTACGCCTGCGCTGTCATAGCCGCGATATTCTAATCTTTTGAGACCTTTAATGAGAATAGGGAAAGCGGGTTGATTACCTAGATACGCTACGATGCCACACATAATGTTGGGATTTTTAACTTTTAATGAAAAATAATTTGTTGCTTGTACACCTGTCTTAGAGTACTAGTTGGAAATTAGTACAATGAATACTTTCGAGCGACTTCTTTGTTTGAGATTAATTTAGAAGGAAAATAAATGGAGATTGTAATTCTTGAAAATGTTTTTGCTGATGAACAAAACGCAGTTGTTTAGCCTATCAGCATCAATAAACATAACCGTAGAATTTAACTATACCTATTTTTGTACCAAAATGGTTCGTTAATAAAAAGTTTTATTACATTTCTACGATTGATTACTGTTTTTTCTTTGCTATAATTCCGTATAGGTAAGATTTAATTTTGGCGCAAATTGCGGATGGCTAGGGCCGTAAAAAACAATTCTGGAAGCATCGGAAGGCTTAGGAGGTAATTGAAAGAATAAGGTATTTTGTTCTACACCAGCGGAAAGTATAAACTTGTTTTCTACCGTTCCTTCAATAATTCTTTGAAGGTAACCAGATAAATTGATTTTGTAAGTCGTTACCTCATCTTCTTCTACTGGAATGCCGCCAAAGATGTTGGTATTAATTGGGCTATTTCCCAGCAACGCAGAACGGACATCAGATAAGATTTCTCCATCGGTAGCGTTTCCCGTTGCTGCAATAAGCTGACTGGTAGCGGGAAAAAGAAGTGAGTTGTTATCAGATAAATTAGCCGCCGTTAGTACTAATTCTGCTTTGTTAACAGCAATATTTCCCAGATTTTCTATATTGGGAAAGCTAATTTCAGCATTGACGCCGACCATTCCTTGTACAAACAACAAGCTGTCTGCGCTGCCGTTCAGAAAAGTGTTGACCAACGCATCTTCGTAATTATGATTCAATGTTAGTATTCTAGCATTTCCCGAATTAAAGTCTAATTGGAACTCTCTTTTGTCGTCGCCCACTTGGTAGTAAAGACTAATTCTGCTAATTGAATTGGTGAAGTCAAAAGCGGTAAGGCCTGCTGTCTGCTTGACTGGCTTGAGATAAATTCCTTTAAGAGCATTTTGAAAGGCAGTATCAGAACTGTAAACAGCCGCATCGGATAGAATGGACGCTATTTCTCCTGACAAATGAATGCGCAGGTGTGGGGCCACGGTGACCGTATCCCCTTCTGTATTGGCCGTGTAATCTTGTAATATTAGTTCTTCTTCCAGTGAAGGCACAAAAGTTGCCGAACCAATCGGTATTGCGCTAGTTTGAAAAGTTTGGTCAGAGAAGTAGTCGTCGATACTGGACAAATCTTCTTCCATTAAAAAGACCTCTACTTCAAATGGGTCGCTCACATCTCCGTACCCACCTAAAGTATCGTAAGCTAGGCTCAGAACAATGGAATCAAAACTGCCAATGTTAGCGTCGGGAGCCTCTTGTGGCCCTAGTGAAATTTGTGAATAGATAGCCGCTTCGGAGATGCCTAAAAGGGGGTCTTCAAATTGACCAAATAAATGTCGAGATAATTGAAGGGCTGTAAAAGGACTATAAGTCTGAATAGCACTTCCTTCTACCGTTTTTGTAGCGACCTCCACCTCGTCGGTAAAGCGCAAATTGGCTCTATCTTCTTCCAATAATTCGGAACCAATAGCGGCGGGGTCCGCACAGCTGGCTAGCACAAGTAGAATTCCACAAAAAATATATTGAAAATGCGTAAATTTCATCTTTTCTCCATTAATTATTTATAGTCTAGCTAACGCTCAATCTATCCGCTTATCTTGACTTTTGGCAAAATTAGATGCAATGGTACTGCTTATTTTAATTTTAGGACTTAAATCTTAAAACCTTAAAAGAAGATTAACATAACATCGTTCCTAAAACAAAACGAGGAATAAAATTGAATGACTCAACTTATTCCTCGTTTGTTACTGGTATAAATTTGAAGGTATTGTTAAGATACTGTTTCTTCTTGTTCTAACAAAGATTTGTAAAAAGTAACGTAAGCAGAGAGGTAGGTTTCTGGACTTTGATGTTCCAAAACTGGCTTTCCCACTTCCTGGGCTTTCTCTATCACATCATCTTCGTATCCTTCACTACCTACGATAAGCGCATCCGAAAAAGTGGTGGCTCCATTTAGCAGAGAGATACCGTCTGTACTATTGAATGCTGCTAAATCTTTCGCTTCTAAATCGTTAATAGAGGCTTTGGTAATGAAGTTCTCGG
Organism: Bacteroidota bacterium; assembly: GCA_039024375.1. Lineage (GTDB taxonomy): Bacteria > Bacteroidota > Bacteroidia > Chitinophagales > Saprospiraceae > JAFMDF01. The sequence goes on along the minus strand of JBCCQK010000014.1, from coordinate 18,127 downwards.
AGAATTGATTCTTTGTTGAGTGATTGTACAGAGAGGTGATGATTTTGGCGTCTTGGAATAAAGGTTCTGATTTATACGCTGTTTTGAGGTATAATGGAAGTAAACTCGTCATCCAACCGTGACAGTGAACAATATCAGGTGCCCAACCGAATTTCTTCACGGTTTCAACCACTCCTTTACAGAAGAAAATCATCCTATCGGGATTATCCTTAAAAGCGTTACCGTCCGCATCTTCGAATGTGGCTTTGCGCTTGAAGAAATCTTCGTTGTCCAAAAAATACACCTGCATTCTGGCGCCCGATACGGAGGCCACTTTGATAATCAAAGGAAAATCATCGTCATCAACGATTATATTCATTCCCGATAGGCGGACTACTTCGTGAAGGCGGTGTCGGCGTTCGTTAATGGTACCGAACTTAGGCATCAAAATTCTAATTTCCATTCCCTGCTCTTGGACGTGTTGGGGAAGTCTTCTGGCAATTTCAGAAATGTCGGAGGCAACTGTGTAGGGCGTCATCTCCTGGGTTACAATCAAAACCTTCGTCTTACTCATTCAAACCAATTATTTAATTGAATAATGTAGATTTTCTCAAAAGTCTCTGAGCGATAAAAACAAATACAAACTTCTGATAAACCTAGATAATGCATCGAAAATCCTATATGTTATGAAGTTACTCTGATGAGACGCTTCTGCTCTAGGCTTTTACTTGATAATACTGTTTCTTAGTATGGACTTAATCTAAAAAAAGGACAGTCGAAACTATTCACTTTATCCATCATTTTGGGCTTGTTGCCTACTAAAAACAGATGTGCAAAAATAGCAAAAAAAAGCCACTTTTCACTACATTTTCCCTCGTAAAGTGCGTTAAACTCTAGTTAATCTGACCTTTCGAGGGCGCTTTTATGTAAAATGATGCCTTTTTTACAAATCTATTCTGCACTTTTACAGATAGATTAGATTTTGCTTTTTTATCATTCTTTCACATTCAACGGATGCTATTATTTAAAGAGGTCGATGCGCTAAAAATCTACCTAGAAAAAAGACGACGGGAAGGCTTACTTATCGGATACGTTCCTACAATGGGTGCTCTTCACCAAGGCCACGCTTCTCTCGTTGAGCAATCTGCTTCCGAAAATGCGCTCACCGTTTGTAGTATTTTTGTAAATCCTACCCAATTTAATGACCCCAAAGATTTGGCCAAATACCCTCGAACGGAAGCGGCGGACATAAAAATGCTGGTAGCCTTAGGCGTCGACGTATTATTTTACCCCTCCGTCGAAGCTATTTATCCCAAAGATTTAGAAATTCCTGTTTTTGATTTTGGGCAAATGGATAAAGTGATGGAAGGGTATTTTCGGCCAGGGCATTTTGACGGAGTGGTTGAAGTCGTTTATCGACTATTAGATATTGTGCAGCCTAACCATTTGTACATGGGGCAAAAGGATTTTCAGCAATTTACGTTGATTCAGCATATGCTTCAGCAAGCGGAAATGGAGACGAGTCTAGTAGTATGTCCCATTATTAGAGAAGCAGACGGTTTGGCGTTAAGCTCTAGAAACGTTCGGCTAACGCCCGAAAACCGAGCGAATGCCCCGATGATTTCTAAAACCTTACAGCAACTGAATGCTTGGCTAGATAGCGGCTTATCTATTTCGGAAGTCATTCAAAAAGCGGTTGTTGTACTCAACGAATCTCCCGAGTTTAAAGTAGAATATTTAGAAATTGTCGATGGTCGTTCTTTGCAGCCAATTGTTAGTTTGGATGATACAAATTATGCCGTTGCTTGCGTTGCCGTTTGGGTAGGTAACATCCGATTGATTGATAATGTAATTTTAAAACAGGAATAAGTCATTACGGTAGTGACTCGTAGCTAGTTGATTAGTGATTAGTTCTCAAAACACTGGCAGGAGAGGGAGATTCTTTCATCCCGAACGCTTTGGGGATTCATCTTTTAGTCGAAAAAAGAAGAAAGATTTCCTAAAGGAATCTTCCTCCAAGCATACATTGAGAACTTACCTATCCAAACCGTCAATTACTCAAGAAATGAACCACTAAAAACACGTTTTTTGTATGTCTTCTATCAAAATAGGTATAGGCTGTATTTTCTGTCTATTTACACTAAGCTGTCAACCATCGGTTACTGAGGAGTCAACCAATGATAAACTGTCCGTTTCTAAGAGAACCGTCCAGTTAAATGAAGCTAATTATAATGTAGCTTTCCTAATTATGGATGGTGTTTATAATACTGAGTTGACCGCTCCTTACGATATTTTCCAACACACTATTTTTCGCGATAGTATCAAGGCCATGAATACTTTTTTAGTAGCCAATACCCTAAATCCGATTACCACTTTCGAAGGCATTCGCCTACTGCCTGACTTTAATTACTTGGAAGGTAAATTGCCAAAAATAGATATTCTCGTAGTGCCCAGCGCCGAACACCACTTAGATACGGATTTGGACAACGAAGCGATGCTCAATTTTGTGAGAAAGACAGACAAAGAGGCGCAATTCATCACTTCGCACTGTGATGGAGCATTTGTGTTGGCTAAGGCTGGACTGTTAGACAATGTAGTTTCTACAACCTTCCCTAGCGATATTCCCGCTTATCGAAAAATGTTCCCTCACTTGGACGTTAGAGAAGAGGTATTGTTTGTTCACGATGGGAAGTATATCACTTCGGCTGGAGGAGCTAAGTCTTTTGAAGCGGCATTATATCTCGCAGAATTGCTCTACGGGAAAAAGATAGCCCAGAGTCTGGCGGGTGGACTTGTTATTGACTGGCAGGTGGAAAATATTCCCAAGGTTGTTATCAAATAGTTTTTTACGACCCACTCTTACATTTCATTGTAAAAAAACTTCGCTTTGTCGGATGTACTTTACTTAAACCTATTGTGTAAAAGAGGTATGTCTAAGGTTTCTTCTTATTTTTATCGCATTCCTACAAACAAAGTTCTTCCACCAACAGTGTGGGGCGACTACTCAAAACTTTTGCTACTAATGAATAAAAAGCATTACTTTCTATTACTCTTCTTTTTTTCGATTTGTACGAATGCTATCTTTAGTCAACACGAAAAAGCTATCGCTAAGGGCCGACAATATTTGCAAAAAAAAGCAACAGGCTGGCAACTTGTCTCGGCTGACCTTGCCGAATTGATAGTAGATGATGCCTTCACTAGTCAACACAATGGGGTAACTCACATCTATTTTCACCAAAATTATAAAGGGATTAAAATTTATAATGCCGTCAGTACGGTTAGTATTCTGCCCAACGGAGAAGTACTACATGCCACCAATCGTTTAGTAGCGAACGTTGAGCAAAAGGTAAATACGGTATCTGCTAAGATTAGTCCCGAAATAGCTATTCAGCAGACGGCTAAGCATTTAGAAATTGCTGCTCCCGTTTTCTTAGGCAATAAGGAAAGTCAAGGAAGGAGTCGGTTCGTTTTCTCTGATACCAATATCTCTAATTCGGATATCCGAGTAGAACCCGTCTATCAATTAGCAGATGATGGGCAGTTACATTTAGCTTGGCAATTGGCCATTGATAAAAAGGACAACGCTGATTACTGGAATGTCCGAGTGGATGCTTTGACGGGAAAGGTATTGAGTAAAAATAACTGGACAGTTCACTGTTCTTTCGGTATGCACAAGCATACGCATAATTGTGGGTATTTGGAAAATGCGCATAGTGGTGAATGGACCTTAATGCAACAAGAAGAAAATGTCCAAAGCGTTGATGGCAGTTCCTACAACGTTTTTCCTGTGCCAATAGAAAGTCCCCTACACGGAAATCGTAGCGTCGTCAATGAACCTGCTAATCCCGCCGCTTCTCCTTTTGGCTGGCACGATACGGACGGCGCAGCGGGGCCTGAATATACCATTACGAGAGGGAATAACGCACACGCTTATGCCGATTTGGAAGACGACAACAGTTCTCTAGGCAACGAACCCGATGGAGGCGAAAACTTACTGTTCAACTACCCTTTTAACGATGATTTGGAACCCGATACTAATCGTGCGGCAGCCATTACACAATTGTTCTACATGACGAATATGGTGCACGATATTGCTTACAGCTACGGCTTCACCGAAGATGCGGGTAATTTTCAAGAAACGAATTATACAAATAGACCCGGGGCAGGGGACTATGTGCGAGCAGAAGCACAGGACGGTTTTGATTTAATTGGCTCGGACGAAAATTATATTGGTAATGCTAATTTTTCAACTCCTCCCGATGGTTTCAATGGCCGAATGCAAATGTACGTTTGGGGTAGAGGTGGCGGACGTTTATTGCAAGTAACCTCACCCGAAGAAGTGGCGGGGGGCTTCGAAACGGGAACGGCAGATTTTGGCCCAGACGTGACTACTACGCCGATTTCGGGACAAGTCGCTTTAGTCAATGATGGTTCGTTAGGCAATGCTACGTTGGGCTGTGGTCCATTGGTCAATGCGGAAGACGTAGATGGTAAGATTGCTTTAGTAGATAGAGGACAGTGCTACTTTGTAGAAAAAGCGCTGAGTGCGCAAAATGCGGGTGCCATAGCAGTTATCGTTTGTAATTATGAGAACTCTTTTATTAATATGGGGTCACCGAATAATTTCTCAGCGCAAATTAATATCCCGACGGTGATGCTAAAGCGGAATGATTGCCAAATAATCCGCACCCTCATTAATGACGGTATAGAGGTAACCTTACAACGTCCCGAATCGACGGGACCCGACTTTCGAGATGGAGACTTTGATAACGGCGTAATAGCCCATGAGTACGCCCACGGTATTTCCAATCGACTCTCGGGTGGACGTTCCAACGCGGGTTGCTTGTCTAACGACGAACAAATGGGTGAAGGATGGAGTGACTTTTTTACGTTAGTGACCACTACGAAGCCAGGCGAAACGGGCGAGCAACCAAGAGGTATTGGTACCTACTTGCTTCGACAAGAAGCTGACGCCCAAGGCATCCGAAGTTTCCCCTATTCCACGAATATGGAAACTTGTCCTTACACTTATCGAGACGTGATTGGTATCGGCGAAGCTCCGCATCCCGTCGGTCAAGTATGGGCCGCTATGCTGTGGGACTTATACTGGAAAATGTCCGAAGTACACGGTTGGTCCGAAGACTTGTTCAATGGAAACGAGGGCAACAACATGGCGATACAATTGGTTATGGATGGTATGAAAATTCAGCCTTGTGACCCCGGATTTATCGATGGAAGAGATGCCATCTTAGCTGCTGACCGAGCGAATTACGACGGTGCCAATCAATGTTTAATTTGGGAAGTATTTGCGCGTAGAGGATTAGGTTTTAGTGCTAGTCAAGGGGATGAAAGAGATAGAAATGACCCCATCGAAGCCTACGATTTGCCACCTAATTGTGAACAGACGATTGTTTTGGTGAAGGAAAGTACCGAAAAAGTCAAAGCGGGAGATAGGGTCGAATTTACTTTGTCCGTAACCAACAATAAATCAGAAGCGGTAACGGACGTGGTGTTAACCGATAACCTACCCGAAGGATTAACTTACGAACCTAATTCCGCATCCGTGATGCCTAGTTCTGCGGGAAATACATTGCGGTTCGAAATACCTTCGATGAGCAGTGGAGAAACAATAGAAATTACGTACGCCGCTAAAAGCGATGAGACGAACTTTTCTAATCGCCAGTTTTTTGACGATATGGAAGACGGAGACGATTTTTGGCTACTAGTGGATGTGGAAAACACCAATTTGTGGGGACTGCAGGACGTCTTTTTCAATAGCGGAGAAAATGCGTGGCAAATTTCCAGCATCAATGAAAACAGCGAGCAACTTTTAATCTTGGACGAAGAGATTTTAGTGACGGGCGATAATCCAAGTCTGCGGTTTGCGCATCTTTACGATATTGACGAAGGAACTAGCGGTGGGTTAGTCGAAATTTCTACGGACGGTGGGGTCAACTGGCAAGATTTGGGGCCGCACATTGTTCGAAATGGCTACGTGGGACCACTGACTTATCAAGCATTGGCCACGCCCGATTTGGAAGCTTTCTGGGGTAGAAGTACTGATTTTGTCGAAACCTACGTTGACTTGAGCAGCTTCATGGGCGAGCGGGTGATTATTCGCTTCCGTTTCGGTAGCGTACTCGTGGATAATTCCAACGTGCCAAGCAAGACCTACGACGGCTGGTTTATCGACGATGTGGAGTTTTTGAACTTGGTAACTTACAGTGGGGAAGCCTGTGCGACGACGGCAGAAGGTGACAACGTTTGTGCCGTTTCCAATAGCGCAGGAACGGTAGTGGACCCGCCCAATCTCAATACAAGTGTTGCCGATTTGGAAGAATTGGGCTTGCAATTTGCGGTATTTCCCAACCCTTCTTCGGATTATTTGAATATTAGTTTAAGCAACGAATCGGCTCAAAATGCGATTGTTAGTTTGTTCAACATGAACGGGCAGACAATTTCACAGCAAGCCGTTCAAATTGGTCGAGCCAATCAAATGGTTACGTTCAATGTAAATGATGTGGCAAGTGGATTCTATTTAGTCAAAGTACAGACGGAAGAAGGGATTGCCGTTAGGAAAGTAGTGATTGATTAAAATTTGGTAACTATTTAATCTGCGTAAGAAAGCGAATAATATTTAACTTTGTATTAAAATAAATTCCATCATCCGTAAAATAATTACCCTATGAAAAATACCTTATCGCTCATTTTTTCGGGAATCATCGGTGGTCTAATTACCCTTGGCGGGTTTCATTGGCTTTCACCAGCTGTAACTTCAAATGACGCCACAGCACAACGGGTGAATACCGTAATACCAACCTTTAAAAAAAATGGTATTGCACCTATAAATTTTACAAAAGCGGCCACATTGGCTATGCCAACGGTAGTGCACATCAAAGCCTCCGAAAGTCGTGGGCAAGCGCAGTACCGTCGGAATGAGGAAGAGATGGAAGGGGGTAATATGTTCGATTTTTTCTTCGAATCGCCTTTTGGAGGAGGTGCTCCGTTTGGAGGACGAGAGAAAAAGGGAACAGGCTCGGGGGTTATTATTTCGGAAGACGGTTATATCGTCACCAATAATCACGTCGTAGATTTTGCGGACGAATTGGAAGTGACGCTCTTTGATGACCGAACTTTTAAAGCAACGAAAGTAGGCGTTGACCCTAGGACCGATTTGGCCGTCATAAAAATAGATGCCAGAGATTTGCCGAGCATTGAATTTACGAACTCCAACGAAGCGCAGGTAGGTGAATGGGTTTTAGCCGTTGGCAACCCTTTTGATTTAACTTCTACGGTAACCGCAGGTATTATCAGTGCAAAAGGAAGAAGTATCGGAGTCATTAAAAATAGCCAAGCCGAAGAAAATTTTATTCAAACGGACGCGGTGGTTAACCCAGGAAACAGTGGTGGAGCCTTGGTTGATTTGGAAGGACAACTTGTTGGTATCAATACGGCAATTGCCACGCCAACGGGTACTTTTGCGGGGTATTCGTTTGCGATTCCTTCCAATATGGTTGATGAAATTACCAGTCACATTATCGAATTTGGCGGACCAAGAGCGATGTTGGGTATTACTGTTAGTAATGTGGACGAATCGCTAGTCAGAGAAAAGAATTTATCGGTGGATAAAGGAGTTTTTGTGGGAGACTTAACGGACGGTGGTGCGGCACAGTATGCGGGAATTTTACCCAATGATGTGATTATGGAAGTAGATGGTACGGAGGTTACAGATGCTCCAAGTTTGATAGAAATTGTAGGCAAGGCAAGAGTGGGGGATGTGCTGCAGTTGACGATAAATCGTGCAGGAGAAATAAAGAAAATTCGAGTAGTGTTGAAAGCGGGCTAAAAAACATGTACTTTTGTAGTAAGATATAGCCATTTTAGGAATTTAGTTTTTTTTAACATATTTCTAAAAACAAAATTGTGCTAAGCGTAGTTATATTGGAAACCTCTTGAAATACTTAAGAAACTTGTTTAAAGTTGGTTTTTCGTTTTGTTTTGATGCGCCTGTCTCTCTTTAGAGACAGGCTTTTTTATGCTTACTCTTTACACTTCACATCATCTTTCCATTTATACAAAAAAGAAATATTGAAAATCCTGTCCAATTGTAGCTACCTTTCGGCATGAAGACTACTTGGCTACACGATTTATTCGACCTTTTCTTTCCTAATCTATGTTTCGCTTGTCAAAAAAGGGAATTGCAGAAAAATGCAGTTCTCTGCTACGCTTGCCACAGAAGTTTACCGACCACCGATATGCACACGATGAAAGAGAACCGCTTTACCGACCGATTCTTTGGTCGGGTTTACTTGCAAGCGGGAGCAGCGTTGTACCATTTCAAAGAAGACACGGCTGTACAGCAGTTGATTCATCAATTCAAGTACGAGGACAAGCCAAAAATAGGGCGTATTTTGGGCGAACAGTATGGGCATCAATTAATGAAAAATGAACAGTTTTCATCGGTTGACTTAATTGTTCCCGTTCCTTTGCATCCCAAAAAAGAACGCCAGCGAGGGTATAATCAAAGTGATTTTTTCGCTAAGGGGTTGGCCAACTCTATGAAAAAACCTTGGTTGAAAACGGGACTAAAGCGAACAAAATACGGCGAAAGTCAAACTCGGAAGAGCCAGACTGACCGCTTTCAAAACGTTTTAGAATCTTTTGATTTGCGGGATAATGCTGCTTTAGAAGGAAAACATATTTTAATCGTTGACGACGTGCTGACGACGGGCGCTACATTGGAGGCCTGCGCTTCGAAAGTGTTGAGTTTGCCTAATACGAAGGTGAGCATGGCAACTATTGCCATCGCAGGAACAATTTAGCTGTTCAAAATTCGATTCAATATTTTTTGGGTAATTAAATAGGTTGGTTTTACTCCGTCTAAACCTAAACTGCCAGACGCCAAAGTTTTACCCGTTTCTAGCGGGTTATCCGATGCGTAGTAGGCGTAGCGTAGCACTACGTCTTGTCGAATATTATTTCGGATTTTTGAAGCCGCTTGAATGGCTTTTTGGTAATTCCCTCCTTCCATTTCCAGTCCAATTGCTTTCCAAGAAGATTTTGAAAAATAACGAAATAAATCTCTGTTTTGTAAAGACGTCCCCAAGACAGTAATCATCGGCCCGTCTCCAACAACAGCCAGCCCATTTCCTTCAAACTCCTCCACGGTAAAGTCATTTTCAAAAGGATAGTTATCCGCAATACCTTCAAAAACGTGGGCATTGGGAATCATAATATCGCCCTTTCCGCCTTTTAGGATACCCGCTTTTCCCATAATAGCGATAGAAATAACATCTAAAGAAATGCGCTGATTTTCAAAATCGTAGGGCTTCAATAGTTCGTCCATCGTTTCGTAAGCCTGTTCCCCGAAAGCGTAGTCCATTACCAAGATGACGGGTTTTTCTTTCTTGATGTAGGCTGGATTTAGCTTGATTTCGGAGGGTAAACTATCCGTTTTGATTTTGGTAGTATCAAAAATTTGGACGGAGATGTTTGTACCGCTGGTATCGTCGATTTGGTACATGCCATTTTGTAGAGCGTAGGTCTCAATTTGTGTTCTCAATAGCTTTCCGTCATCGTTGCTAATGATTCGTGCTAAGTCTTCCAACGTCTCTGCTTTGTGTTGACCCTTTAAGGCGGCAAAACTATACAACGCATTCATCACACTGTGTAAATTGGCACTAATAACGTGAATAGGGCGGTCAAGTAGTTTTTTCCTTAGTAAAAACAATTTGATATTTTGTGCCCAGTGTTCTCCGTAAACGTGGTGGCCAATTTTTTCGCGTAAAGCAGAAGAAAACGTAATTTCTCGGTCGTTTCTATCATATTCTTCTTGCATAGACAACTCCCCTAACCAGTAAGTTACGTGAAAAATACTATTGACTCTAGGACTTCTAGTAAAGCGTTGGCAAGCGGAAACCGTATCGTCGTAAGTTCTGCCGAGTAGTGTACTCAAATAAGTGTAAGCCACTTCCTCGTTGAAATCATCCTGTTTTTCTTCTTCTTTGAGGACGATTTCTTCTAGTTGCAACCATTCTCGTTTTTTCTCCCCTCGGTGATTGACGCTATTGCGCCTAATCTTTTCCGCTTCGATGTACATAAAGGTCAAGTGCGTCAGAATATCATAAATATCACTTCGTCCTCTCGTCATTTCAACGAACATCTGTTCTTCGTCAATTCGATAACAATTTCGGCGACGTTTGGCGGGAATAATGGGTGGAAATCTAGAGTTTTCGTATCCTTCTCGGGAAATAAGCCGAATGTAGCGACACTCTTCAATTCCCTGAGGTAAGCGCTCGAATATGTAAAGTAGTCCGTCTAGTTCTACTTGTTCGGGGTCATTAATGGAACCGTAAATTTCTGGCTGTAGTGACTGTAGAGCTTCAATCATGGCTTCTCCCGAAACGCCCAACGGCTTATAACTTCCTCTAATAAAAAGGTGGCGCATGGCGATATATAGACGCTGAATAGCTTCTCGGGACTCTTGTGCACGGGTTCTTTTTAGAAATTTCATACTACAATTAAATTAGGGTCTCTTTTTGTTAAAAAGGGTTTAGTGTTTAAAAATAAGTTCTTAACCAATCCCAAATCGCCACCCGTTCTTTGATGAGGTAAAGCATCAACCCAATGGAAAAAAAAATAATTCCTAGCCGCCAATTTCTCAGCCCCGTTTTTAGTCTGTCTCGTCTGCTTTTGTACCGACGTCTGCCCGAATAAGCCATATCTTGTAAGGTTAGTGAGATGTATAGTGGTGCAAAGATAGCAAACCGCTATCATCTTGCGAAGTTGTTTATTTTGGCTTCATATTTGAATTAATTTTAATGTTAGGGATGACGAAATAAATAACCTACACATCTGACGGTCTCTTTTTCCTTTTAGCTGCGTTAAATTTTTTCAACGTAACGACGGCTATGCTGAAAAAATTTGCCTTGCTAAAAGAAAACCAGCCCGCCTGCGGCAGTCGGGCGGGAATAGCCTCGTCATTTTGCGTAGTTTATTTAATTCCTCATCCCTTAACAAAAATATCTGTTTCGTTTAGCTTGATTACTTTACATAGTAAGCAAAATTGTGTTAATTTTATATTTGAGAAACGGAAAAAGAAAATCCCTTTATCCGTCAACGAACCTCTTTTTATCGCTTTTCTAGATGGATAACCAACGATTGACGATGTTGAACAAACGTTATGTATTGCTATTCTTGTGCTGGTTGGTGGGAAATTCCCTCGCTTACAGTCAAACATCTAATAGGCCTGCTAAAGTTGATATTCCCGTAGAAATTGAGTTCTCCGACCAAGGTGGATTCTACGAAGATGAAGTGATTTTGGAGCTACGTTCTCCAGGAGCAGACATCTACTACACACTAGACGGTTCTTCGCCCGACAAAAAAGCGACGAAGTACGAATTTCCCATTATCATCTCCGAAACTACCGTTGTTCGAACCATTGCTTATCGCAAAAAGAAAAAGAGTAATATTTACGGTCATACCTATTTTATTAACGAAGCATCCACTACTTTTCCTACCGTTTCTTTGAGTGTTTCGCCTTGGGTACTTTTTGACCCCGAAGTGGGCTTGTTTATGAATGGCCCCGATGCCATTGATTCTCTTTGGCGCAAGCCGGGGGCCAACTTCTGGAGTCGCTCCGAAAAAATTATTAACACCGAAATTTTCGAATCTAACGGTAAATGCGTTTTTCGTAGTCCAACGGGATTTCGTCTTTTTGGCGGAATGAGTCGGTTGTTTCCGCAAAAATCTTTAGTGATTGTCAGTCGAGACGAGTATGGCGAGAAAAGAATTAAGCACAAAATTTTTGGTAAAAAACAACCTGCGAAATATAAATTTCTAGTGCTCCGAAATTCGGGTAGCGACTGGGGAAAATCGCATTTTCGAGATGCGTTTATGACCGATTTGGTGAGTAAATGGGACATGGAAGTACAAGCTGACCGTCCTGCGCAGGTTTATATTAACGGCAAATATTGGGGGATTTACCACATTCGGGAGAAGGTCAATCGGTATTTTCTGGAATCTCATTGGGGGAATCACAAAGATAGTCTCGACTTGATTGAACACCAAATGAGTCGTAAGCGCGGTAGTCGAAAACACTATCAAAAGATGCTCGATTTCTTGGAAAAGAATAGTCTGGAGCAGCCCGAAAGTTACGCCTACATCCAAACCCAAATGGATGTAGATAACTTTATGAACTACAAGATTGCGCAGATTTTTTACGATAACGTAGATGCGGGCGGGAATATCAAATACTGGCGACCTCAGACTGAGGACGGGCGCTGGCGTTGGATTTTATACGATACGGATTGGGGGTTTGGATTGCATAGCAGTACAGCGTACAAGCATAATAGTCTCGAATTTCATACGGAACCCGAAGGCCCTAGCTGGCCCAATCCCCCGTGGAGTACGTTCATTCTTCGCAAGCTGTTAGAAAACGAAACGTTTCACCAAGAGTTCATCAATCGCTTCGCTGACCACATGAATAAAACGTTTCATCCACAGCGAACCCTTACCTATATCGAGAAGCATTATCGGCGGTTGAAACCAGAAATGCCTAGACACCTCAAAAGGTGGCGATTGAGCAAGAAGCGTTTGGAAAAGCATGTCCAAATCATGCGTACTTTTGCGAAAAAGCGGCCGCAACACGTTCGGATGCACTTGATGGAAAAGTTTAATACGGGCAAAGCGATTAAGCTGAATTTGGCGAGTTCGGCGGGTGGTAAAATTCGCTTAAATCACAACGTAGAAGTCAAACCTAACAAAGATTTCAGTGGCATTTATTTTGAAAAGATTCCTGTACATATCGAAGCCGACCCCAAGTTAGGATTTCAATTTTCCCATTGGGAAGGTATTAATGTTGATAAAGGTACTCGGGAACTAACCTTGGCACTTTTGCAACAAGAGACTACACTACGAGCTGTTTTCAAAAAAGTGGTTAATCCTATTGCTGGAAAGGTCATGTTCAACGAAATCAGTTGTAATAATAAGAAAACGGGCGACTGGATAGAAATTTACAATCACTCTAATCAAACGCTCAACTTGAAGGATTGGACTTTTGCCGATAATAAGCATAGTTTTCGTCTTCCCGAAATGATGCTTTCGCCCAAGGAGTATGTTATTCTTTGCCAAGATTCGGCCAAGTTTGCTCGTAAATTCCCTGCAATTTCGAACGTTCGTGGGAATCTGGGCTTTGGACTAAGTAAGAGAAAAGAGCACCTTAGTTTATATGATAACCAAGGGGCTTCGGTTGATAAGTTTAATTATGAGTTAGTGCCAAGAGATTCTGCTTTTACGCTTAATCTATTACTTCCTCATCTCAATAACGGTGATATTGATAATTGGGAAGCCCTACCGGGAACAGGGTCGCCTAATCGGCCTAATAAATACTACTTGGAAAGTCGAATTCAAGCGCAGCAAGAAGTTTGGTTGCGGGTCGGTGCGGCGGTTGGTGTTTTAGTTATCCTATCTTTTATGTTGTGGATGAAACGTAGGCAGGATTTAGCCTAGTGGTTCTTGGTCTAATGATACTAAACGGTCGATATAACTAAGATTTAGAACTGTTGGTGTGTCGGACGAAGAGGTGTACATGGGATAAAAAAGGATGTTTGCCGCCACATTATTCGCTACACAGACCTTGGCCGAAAAATAGAACGAGCCATTCGGTGTATCAACCAAATGGCTCGCTAGCCGATTTAAACCTTATCGTAATAACTTCGGCTAGTGATTGATTTTGTACCTAATGACTAGTATGAAATAGGTCAATCATTAAGAACTCAACGCTTTATTTAACTAGTCACTAGTCAACTAATTACGAACCACTATTACAGCCCCAATTTTGTCTTTACTAGAGCCGTCACGTCTTGTGATTCGTCAGCGTAAAGAATCGTACTTCCTTGGGCTGAATTACGGTCAAAAATGTAGTTGTAGCCGTTTTCCTTAGCTACGTCTTTGATGGCAGCGTTTACTCGGTCGAAGATAGGCTGTAGCAAATCGTTTTGCTTTTTGCCAATCTGGCTTTCCATTTCTCTTTCGAACTTCGCAATTTTTTCTTGCTCCGCTTTTAACTTTGCCGCTTCATCTTCGATTTGCTTAGGAGACAGCTCCCCCGCCGCTTCTTTCTTCTGTAATTCCTGCACTTTCGTTTGGTAGCCTTGTACCATTTGTTGGCCTTTCTTCTGCAATTGCTTCTGTAGGGCTTCCATACTAGAATTGGCTTGCTTTACCTCGGCCATACCCGAAAGGATTTCCGCAGAGTTTAAGTAGCCGAACTTCTGTGCATTAGCGGTTAATGCTGTTCCAGCAATTACTAATGTTAAGATGAAAAATTTTGCTATCCGTTTCATGAATTTTGTTTAATTTTTTGATTAACTGAAAAGTAGTTTTTTTATACCAAAATTTAGGGCGCAAAAGTAATGCTTTCTCTGGAATTTTTGCTCCGTGTAGAAGTTGAATAATCAATAATGAACTATTAAAAATAATGTGGTCATCAATCACAATGAATGATGGCTGATGAGTGATGAATGATAACTTCACATTTCATAATGACAATACTTTATATTTACTACAAATGTATGTCTGTCATCATTCATCATTCATTTGACGAAGATATTGTAGTTAAATACCGCATTAGTTAACCCGGTCGATAATGTCTTCCGTCTTATCGAATTGACCGTTGACAAACAAGAGACCTGTAGCACTCCCTTTGTCGAGGATGAAGTCGTAGTCCTTAGAATTGGCATAATCTTCAATGACCGAATAGACCTTGTCTTGGATGGGCTGAACTAGTGCTTTTCTTCTTTTGAATAAAGCGCCTTCCGGGCCAAATCGCTGCTTTTGCATCTCTCGAACGGACGTTTCTTTGTTGACAATTTCCTCTTGACGCTGCTTGCGTACTTCATCACTCAACAACACTTCTTCCGCTTGATATTTGTTATACATACTTTTGATAACATCGTATTCTTTGGCTACTTCTTGTCGCCAAGTAGCTGCCACTCGGTCCAGTTCTTTCTGTGCTTGCTGGTATTCGGGCAAACTTTCCATGACTTTACTGATGTCAACGACGGCGATTCTTTGTGCATTAGCGGCTGTTATTCCAACAAATAATAACACCGCTAGAGATAAAAAATATTTTTTCATGTTATTTAGATTTTGTTCCGAATTGCTATCGGGATGAATACATCAAATTTTGCTTTCCGTAGGGCTGTCAAAAATACTATTTTATTACAGTTTTCTATTTATAGACTTCTTCAATATACTAAAAGTTACTTTTTCAAAATAAAGAAAAGAAGTACGAGTCTTTTTTTAAAATATTGATTTATAGTAACTTACGAGTGAAATTGTGTTAATTATACAACAATTCTTTAACGTATGTTTAACGCATGATTTAAGGGATTTAACGGAAGGGTAAGTGGTATCGGCTTGTTTTAAAGTAACTCCGCTTCTATATCACTAATTACTTTAATAGATTTTTGGTACGTTTCGCTCATGGCGGCGCTATTATCCATGCCCGCAAATAGGGCCATTTCGGCCGTTTTAATAACGGATAGAAAAGAGGAAATGTGCTGGTCTTTGACGGCCAATACTTGCATTTTCTGACTCATATTTTTCTTGGATAATTCGGACAGCGGAATTTGCAATTTATCACAAACGTAGCCCAAAAGTGCCTTCGAAATCTCGTCGTAGAATGCTCGACTTTTGTTTTCTTTCAGAAAAGATTCCGCTACTTCCAATCGTCTGATAGCTACTTTTTGGGCTTTTTGACTTTTTAAAGCTGCTAGGTCAATATTACCGTTTTTAGCAATGATTTGCTTATAAATCAACGCTCCACCGAAGGCTAGAAAAGGCAGCGCTAAAAGTAGGTAAAATAAAGTAGTTGTCGGAAATGGCGTACGGTTACTGCTGAACGTAGCAGCCGTTTTGATATATCGAATATCCTTGTTAGCTAAATTAGCTGGTGGAACTTTTTGAGTAGTTGCGACTTTCTGACCTTGTCGAATATTTACATTAAAAATATTAGGGACTAGCTTCACAAACTTGGCACTGTCGGTGTCGAAATAGGTGAAAGATGGGCTTAAACGGAATCGGCCCGCTTGCTTTGGAATAGCTAGATATTCTATGGTTTTTTGTCCTTTTAAAATACCGCCAGACTCTTGCGAAACCTCGTCAATAACTTTTGGTTCGTACACTTCGAAACTTTCGGGAAACCCCAAGCTGGGTGCTTGTAGTCGTTTGATATCGCCGTTACCTTGAATGGTCAATCGAATGTCGATGGCATCATCAGTCGTTAGGCTAGTTTTATCCATAAAGGAGGTCATCGCATATTTGCCTACTGCTCCGCTAAAGTTAGATGGTACAGGTTCGGGTAGGGATTTGACGTTAATTTCTAGCGCATTGGTTTGGACATTAACGGGCTTGATTTGATTGTTAAAAAAGAAACTGTTCGGTCGTTTGTTCCCGATAATAACCCCCAATCGAACAGTCATGGGTTCCAAAGTTTGTAGGCCCGTTTGCTGAGGAAAGAGGGCAATTCGCTTCAATACCTTGGTCGTATATTGCACACCATCGACCACTTCTCGAACCACTCTCGAATCGAATCGGCGAATGTCTCGGGCGAAAAATCCTTGGTATTCGGGTTCGAAGGCGATGTCATAGTTTTCGATATTGACGGTCGTGTAGAGTTTGTAATCAACGACCAATTGTTGTCCGACGTAAACTAGGTTGGTGTCAGTTTCTGCTTTAACAAATAATTGTTGTTCTTGCGACGCGTTTTTGTCCACTTCGCTGGCTTTTAACACCTTTATCGAAATAGGCTTAGTTCGCATCGTATTTCCGTTGACAACTATGGAGGCAGGTGTAATGGTCAACGTTCCTTTCTTTTTGGGTTGCAAGGAATACGTGTAACTAACTTTCTGCGTCGCATTTCCATTAATGATGGTCGTACTCATGGACCGACTGGGACCATTCAATACTCTGAAGTCACGGAAAGGAGGTGCTTGAAAATTTGTTCCCTTTCCATTATTCAACGTAAAAGTGACGGAGAAATAACCATTTTCTACTACTTGTCGAGCGTCCGTACTGGCCTCAAAACTCACTTGTGCCCTCAGCGAAAAGCAACTGATTGACACAAAGAATAGTAGAAATAGATACCTCATTTTGCGCTGCACTTATTTTTATAAATTTGTTGAATTATCAGTTATAACTTATACGTTTTCCGCTTTTTTTTCTTTTTTATCGGCGCCAAGTCTTCTTTTGGAATACCTAACAAGTCATCATTGAAAAAAGGATTCTTGTTGCGATTGAAAAAATCTTTGAAGAAATCATCGTTGCCAAAAAAGGAATCACCGCCGAAAAAATCATCTTGGCTAAAAAAATCGTTCAGCCGCTGTTGTTGTGGGTGCTGTTTAATGCCATCAGGATTCTCCACTACCCAGACTTCGATAGGCATAGACTCCAAAGGACCTTTATCCGTATCGACGTAGGCGGGCTGAATGAAGTAGGCGCCAACGGCCATCGGTTCAACGTAATAACTGTACGTTACCGTTTGCGACATAGCACCATTCGAAATCATCATACTTGTAGATTGACTCGGTCCGCTGATAATATTAAATCCGTTAAAATTGGGCGCTTCAAAATTTTGCACTGCTGCGTTCGACACAATAAACCGAACCTCAATGTAATTGCCCAATAAAATCGAATCATTACTTACTTCCACCGTCAATTTAGCGTCTTCTTGGCTAGAGGCGACTACTGAAAATAGTATAGTAGAAGCCATCAACAATAATATCTTTTTCATAATCAATGATTTTTGAAAATCTAGACCGTCAGAATAAATAGTTGATATTCTTTGAAGTCGAAGGTGGGGTACACTTTTAAAGTGTGCCCCACCTTCTATCAACCAATAATTATTAATCAATCTTGTTACCAATCTTTGCTGGATTTAGAAGGCTTCGATTGTTTTTTCTTTACCTTTTCCTGTACTTTTCGCTCCTCTTCGTCCATAATTTCTAATAATTGCCTAGCTTCCTCTTTACTCAAGTCTTTTGGTTGAGGTTGTTGGTCCTGCTTCTGTTGTTCATCACCAACTGGCTGCTCTTGGTCTTGAGGCTGTTGGTCCTGCTCTTCTTCCCCATCTTGTTGTTGCTCCTGC